>NZ_JAJKFQ010000003.1 GCF_020966635.1 Stieleria sp. JC731
AATAGATTTATCCACGATCACGAGTCTGTCTCATGGGCTTGTGGAAGCGGGGCGATCGGTTGATTTGAGCGCACTAGAGTCCGGATATTCGACGGACTTTGTCACTTCTGGCCCGGATATTGACCTATCGAATCTACGTGATGCTGATCACGCGGTGTTTACGATTGACGGTCGTGATTTGAATCTTGACACGGTTGAATCGATCGATGGTGCATCGTTTTATGTAAGCGGTGGAGTGAGCATCGAGATTCCATCGGTAACAACGGTAAGCAACACCTATGGCGACGTCTACTGGCGTGTGACCGGTTCGGGAAGTGTACTAAGTTTTCCGAACTTAACATCGGTAAACAACGGTACGGGACGGAACTGGGATACGTTTCTAGAGTCGCTTCAAGGTGGCAAGCTAGACCTTGGTAGGGTCACGGAGATCATCGATCCCAATTCAGGTGACTTGCGTCAACGTTCGGTTCAGGTCAAAGCAGAAGGAGTGGACAGCGAGGTTGACTTGTCATCGCTGCAGAACTTCGTTGACTACGCAGGTTCTGCAACAAGTGACAGTGACGGTGAGTACTCGCGACTCCACGCGACTCAAGGTGGGACGATCGCATTAGGCAATCATCTGACGACCCGTGGTATCTATATCCCGATTGAGCTCCAGAGCCGACTCTTGGTTGGGACGTTGGAGTTAAGTTCTAGTTCTTTGCTGAATGGATCAGGTTCAATTGTTGGTAATCTGATCAACCGATCGATGGTCAACACAAATTCTCTTTCAATCGAAGGGAGCTACTACCAAGTTGGAGGAAGTCTAGAAATTGGTTTCGATGGTAATTCAGAAAATTCACTTCAATCCCGTGTGGTCGTAAGCGACCATGCCGAACTTAGTGGTGCACTTTCAATATCAGAAGATGGTTTCAATCCTGAAATCTTGTTCGACTATCCGTTGATACAAGCTGCAAGTATTGTCGGGAAGTTTGATAGCGTTTCAGGGCATCAAACTTTTGATCCGTCAATCGAAATAATCTACGGTACTTCCGTGGTTGTTGCGAGCCAACTTTTTGATCGAACGCCAATCAACACATTTCTAGAATCGAATTCGGAAATGGGTAGGAGAGTCTTTTTCGACTCACTTCAGACGCTCGAAGGTAACGCAGAATTTCGGGTCGTTGCTCCGTCCGGTGATCTGGTCTTTGTTTCGAATACCATTCCGAACAATCCGGATATTGGAGATTTTGGGCCCTTCCGGTTGAATGAGGTCGGTAGCTACGAAGTCCAGGTGTTTGCGCACCCGGACGACAATGCCATAGTGACTTACGACCTTGTGGATGCGCCAGTCAAATCCTTTGATCTATCGGTCAATCGAGTGAATTCTGGCCAACTGTCAAATCCAGGGGAGCTTGATCTCTGGCATTTCAATGTCGACAAAGCTTCGATCTACGAAATGGAGGCTTCGCAGATCATTGGGCAGGGGGCAGTTTGGTTCCGAGTGGTCAATCCGAGCGGTCGTGTTGTCTTTGAAACGACAGAGGTAACTGGCGCAGCAGCTCGAATGCGTCACACATTCGATCTGTCTGAACCAGGCGAATATACAATTGAGGTACTTGGTCGAGGAGATAGCACTGCCAGCTACCAATTCTTGCTATACGGTCCGGAGAGCCCACGGATTGTTTCAAACGCAGTTCGAGGTTCGGATGATGAGTCGATCAATTCAATTTGGTTGTTCTTTAATCAGCCGATGGACACGAGTGACGGCAACTTTGATTTGGCAACAGACTTGCTTTCGCTTGAAACCCCTGATGGTGCTTTAGCCGCAACAGGTACTCGTTGGGAGAACGATGGGACCTTGGTGGTCAGCTTTGCGGAACAGACTGCCGATACACCGATCATTATCAGCTTGTCTCCTGGTATTTTTAGCCTGTCGGGCGTTCCGCTCGACCAAGACGCCGATGGAAATGCTGGGGAGGATCCAGATGATATCTACGTCGCGACGATCAGGAACGACACGATTGGTCCCAACATTTTTCTTACCGACCCGGACGCAACGGCTTCAGCCCCAATTGAGCAAATCACGCTCTACTTCAGCGAGCCGATCGATACGTCAACGTTTAGCCAGGATGACATTCTTCGTTTCGACGGTCCGGGCGGGTCACTGCTCAACCAGATCGAAGGTGTCCTGGTCGTCGACGATCACGTAAAAATCATCTTCGAACAGCAAATTGAATCCGGCGACTATTCGATTTCGATTGGTACGTCGGTTTTTGATCCAGCTGGCAATGCGCTCGACCAGAATCAAAATGGTGTTTCCGGTGAAGCCGAAGACATCTTCACCACCACCATACGCTTGACGTCCCCCGACCTGACGGTGACCTCGATCGCAAATCCCACCGCGGCAACTTACGGCGACGAAATCAGTCTCACTTGGACGGTAACGAATGAAGGTTCCGACCCGGCCGAAGGTTTGTGGTGGGACTACGTTTATTTGTCGGCGGACGAAACATGGGACTTGGACGACGCTTTGGTTGCACGAGTCCCCTATGATGCGGCCAGCGAAGGCGCGGTTGCAGCGGAAGGAGGAACTTACGACGGTTCCGTTACCGCCGCCTTGCCCGCTGTCTTGCCAGGCAATTATCACGTCATTGTAAGAACGAATTTGCTCAGCACGATTGCTGAGTCGGACATGACCGACAATGTTCTTGCTTCGTCAGACGCGGCATTGTTCGATTTACCAGAACTCGTTGATGCAACACCTGCGACGGTCGACGTCGACTATCGAGATTCTCTGTACTACAAGTTTGAGATACCGGAATTCGCGCAGGGCGGAAGCGTGCTGTTGCGATTCGGCACCGATGATACGACTGTTGCCAATGAACTTTACTTAAGGCGCGGAGCGATGCCGAGCGCGGCTGACTACGACGAACGCTCTCGGCAGGGACTGAGTTCCAATCAGTACATCATCCTTACCAATCCTGAACCAGGACCCTGGTATGCGTTCGCAGAGGTTTCTCCACACATCAGCCGTCTCGGCGAGTTAGGAACCGCGACGACCCAGGTCGAGTTCCTTGTACCCGGAGAATTCAGCGTAGTAGACACATCCTTTGGTCAGGGAGGCACCGCTGGGAACCGGACCATCGAGATCAACGGAGCAAACTTTGACCAAACACTGAATGTAAGCCTCAGTCAGAATGGGACCACTATCGCTCATGCCATGAATTACTACCGCCCCGGGCCCGAACAGCTATTCGCCACATTTGATCTGAGGCAGATGATCCCAGGTGACTACGACGTCGTTTTGACGAATATTTCTGCTCGGTCAGAAACCATCGCAAATGGATTTCAAGTCGTCGCTGGCGGCGGTTACACCAATCAGCCAACACTGACCTATCCCCCGGCGTTCCGCCGTGTCTTTCACAAGCCGTATGTTCACTTCCCAATGATTGTTTCGTGGGTAAATGAAGGGCTAAATGACGCCCCAATCCCTTTGATTCACGTCGCAAGCAATGAACCCTTCCATCGCGACTTGCAGGCCGCGTTGGCTGACAAGGGCGTCTTCGCGGAGACACTATTTGGATTTTCCAAAGTGGGCCCGCCGGGAATCCTTTTGCCCGGCGAGAGTGGAGAGCTGCAACTCTTCGTTGTTCCGCGGTTGCAAGGGGCAACTGAACTGGGTGAGAACGCTAATTATTACGTTGACAATCTTCTAAAAAATATTGATGCATCGTTTGACTTTGAAGCGTATCGCATCGTGTCTCGACAACGCGGGCTGTCGGACTCTGAAAATGACGCTCTGTTCAATAACTTTTCAGCGGATCAACGTGCCAATCCGACAGCGTTCCAAATTGCCCTTACCGAAGCGATAGGCAACCACAGCAACGATTCGGTTGATGGGATTGGCATCCTTCAATCAGCTGTCGCCGATCTTTTTGCCGCCTACGCTGCTGGTTTTGGGCAATCTCTTGTTGGGGCAATTGAAGAAATCCCTTACCAATCGCTCCGTTTAGGTGATGTCGTCGTCGCAACCAATGTAGAAACCAACGCGACTCATGCCTCATCGATTCATTCGGATGGCCGATTCGTATTCTCGCGACTACCCGTCGGGAACTACTTCCTCACAACGCCGCGGCATTTACCTCTTGAAAGTCCCGTCGCGATTGTTATCGAACCAAATCGGACGACTGAAGTCACATTGCAAATTGCGGCATCGGCATCGGTCAGCGGTTCACTCACCACCGCCGAGTCTTCCACCGCAATTGCTGGCGTGCAAGTGCGTTTGCTCAACGAGGATCGAGCTTTTACCACCGAAACAGATGCCAGCGGTGGATTTGTTTTTTCGATTGTTCCAATCGGCAACTACAAATTGATGTTCGAGTCGGCTGGTTGGCAATCTGTTCAAAAGGAAATCTTACTTGGGCAACCAGGAGTAGACAGTATCAACAATGATCTGACGAGTCTTCCTGCTCCACTCGTCATCGGCCGTGTAATTGATAGCGATACAGGGGCCGGCATCGCCGGAGCCGTAGTTTTGGGGAGCGATGGACTTGGTCATTCCGCTTCAACGCTCTCGAGTGCAGATGGAACTTTCCAGCTCAGTGGAATGCCTGCTGGGACCTGGACACTCGACGTGACAAGTCAAGGTAAAGTTCGGGAAACCGCTATCACGGAAGCTGCCGTTGGAAATCAGATTCTCGGCGAGATCACACTTCGAGAAGGAGCCCAGGTCGACGGGATTGTCAAAAACAGCAGCGGAGAGGCGGTGCCAGATGTGCAGATCAAAGCGACCGAGGTCAATGGAGACACCTATTTTGCGAACGTGGATTCATCTGGACGGTTCAGTTTGGACCAACTTCCCGGTGGCCGCTACGACATCGGAATTGAATCCAACCAGTTTGTTTCTGCATCGAAGGCCACGGTGGACGTACTAGCGGGTGTGAATCAAACTGGGATCGAAGTGATCGCCGGTGCAGCAGGGCATTTGCAAGGTCACATCTTCGACGCGAACGGTCAACCGCTGAGCAACGTGGAGGTGCGATTGGTCGGAAATCGCTACGGTAACCACGCAATTCAGTTGACTGACGACCAGGGGCTCTACGTCTTTGACCGGCTTTTATGGGATGTCTATTCCGTCACTGCGATCTTTGAAAGTCGTTTGTCGGTAACGCAATCGGTTGACTTGCGAGTAACGACGGACCAGCTATTGGACCTCGCCATCCCCGCGACATTTACCATCGAGGGCACCGTGTGGGATGCGACCGAAACCTTCGGGATCCCTGCGGCCAAGATACAGTTGTATGACGTGGTCAATAACATAGTCGCAATACAGGAAACAACTCAGGATGGTTCATTTCTCGTCGCCGGGATCCCCAATGGTTCCTACACACTTGTCGCCTCAGCGGACGGCAGACTGTTCAAGCCGGAAAACGTTGAAGTTCTAGATGGCAACATCACGCAGCCTCTGGTTGCCTATTCAGGATCTGTGACCGGTAGGATAACGGACCTGTCAGGGGCTCCGGTCATAGGCGTAGGTGTGGAGTTGATCGTCCCGACTACAGGTTCGCTGGGCTTGATTCGAAGTCGAGTTCGCTCGGATGATTCTGGCAGCTACACGATTGAAGGGGTACCCGCAGGTGACTTCAGTATTCGTGCGGTGGATGATCAAATCGGCAGCATTACCCGATCGTTTAATGCGGTGGCAAACAGCTCAACAATCGCTGACCTTCAATTTGAAGAAATGATCGCACTGGCTGGAGATGTCAAAGATTCAAGCGGAGATGCCTTGTCGGACGTCTTAGTTGTTATTTCGCTTCATGATTCTCTGGATGATAGCTATCGATTGACCCGCAGTGACGCCGATGGACAGTTTGCATTGGCGGGAATTTCGCCCGGCGTTTACGACGTCGTGCTGGTCAAAGACGGGTTCGAGATACAACTTCGCCAACTGGATTTGAATTCGAGTTCGAATCTCCAATTCGTTCTGGCAGAAGCTGCCGCAACCGTATTCCGCGTTGTAGATTCCCAAACTGGTTTACCACTGGATCAGGTAAGTGTCTACTTTTCGCTTAACGGAATCCCCATTGGTAATGCACTACAAAATGAATCCGGTGTGCTGTCTTTTCCCTCCAGCGGCGGCTGGCAACTCGTTGCCCTGCTGCGCAGCGGGGAATCGATCTCGACTCAAACCATTGCCTTGCCAGCCGGACAAGAAGTTAATTTAGAATCGTTCGGCTGCTCCAATGGCTGTGCCGTACTCGGTTCTCAGGGGAGTGCGGCCACGAGTGTGATGAATGTCGCCTTGTCACAGGCGGAAGGCGAATCCAGCGATGGACTCAACGACATTATCCAATTCGCGCCAAATCGAATCGATGACAATCGAGGGAGGATCGAAGAGTACCGACGAGCAAGAGACTATATTCAAAACCAATTTCAAGCGAATTTGCCCTCCATCACTCCGATACCAGGGCTTCCGTCTCTCCCAGGTCCACCACCGGCGATTTGTGACAAGGACGGTAAGTTGCTTGCTGAGTTTAGGAAATTGGAATCGACCTTTCAAGAACTGATTCAACAACGAGACGACCTAATAAAGCAAAAGCAGTTTCTGGACCAGACAGAGACGCATCTGCGCAGCAGCGCCGACAACGCCTTGAAACGCGCTGAGGATGCTATCCGAAGTGCCACCACTGATAATTACGAAGTAGAAGCCAAAGTGATCTTCTTGGCAGCGGTCGGTTATGCATATGGCGGCATCGGTAGTCTCGTCGCACTGATTCTGGGCCTTATTGATGCGACCGTCGAAAATATCGATAAAGCAAACGGAAACCTTAGCGTCTACGAATTCTCTCTTAATGAAGTCGTTCGGATAAGAAAAGAATTCAACGCGAAGATTCCAGCTTTCGAAGACCGGATTCGACAATTTCAAAAGGACGTCGAACAATACCTGGAAAACGTCAGAGATGCCGACTGCAGCCTACCGAACTTGGAACCGATCTCTGATGGCGGCTGTATCAACGACGGCCCTTTCACTGGGGACGTTCTTGACACCAAAGACCTAGCTACGCTCCGGGGGCTGGTTTGGCACATCCGTCGGCAGAATACGCGAGGCTTTTCAATCGACGGAAAGGGTAAATATCGATATGCGCCTGAAGATTGTGGCTCGGACAGTTTTACGTATGAGCTCGTGATAATTGCTACGGGCGTTAACGGGCCTGAAACTTATGTCCTTAGCGGAACGATTTCATTTGTGGTGACTGACGATTGCATCGATCCCCCAGACCCGGGACCGTGCCAATCCGTTGAACAAGATTGCGACGAATTTACGTACACGACAATGAACTGTGGCGCCGTCGACCCCAATGATATCATCGGTCCAATCGGTGCCGGTGAGCAACGATGGATTCCTAAGAAAGAACTACTTAACTATATAGTTCGTTTCGAGAATGATGCCGAAAAAGCGACAGCGCCTGCAGCTCGTGTGACGATCCGACAGCAACTCGATAGTGATCTCGACTTCAGTACGTTTAAACTCGGACAATTTGGTTTTGGTGGTACAGTATTCTCAAACGCGACTGGTCAATCGTCCTATCAATCTCGAATCGACTATACCGATTCGTTGGGGATTTATTTGGATGTCAGTAGCAGCATCGACATCTCAACCGGCGAACTGCTGTTCCAGTTCACCTCGATCGATCCTGAAACGGGGGCGGTTCCATTCAATCCGCTGCTCGGATTCCTTCCGCCCAACGTAAGTGGGTCCGAGGGTGAAGGGTTCATCAGTTACTCGATCAAGCCTAAAACGGGTGTCGCATCGGGAACCAAAATCGATGCGGTCGCGGAAATCATTTTTGATCAGAACGAAGCAATCGATACTCCTCCGATTTACAACACGATCGATGCCGAGATCCCTGGAAGTGCAGTTATGGACTTGCCTTCAGAAGCCTACCCGGGTGTGCTTGTCCAATGGGCCGGTGACGATCTAAACGGATCCGGGATTTCCCTTTACGACGTTTACGTTTCACGTAATGGAGAACAATTCGAACGTTGGCTTACGCGAACGTCATTGACAGAAGCTCCTTTTTACGCTGGTATCCCTGGTAGTACGTACTCGTTCTACAGCGTCGCGACCGACTACGTCGGATATCGAGAAACTCCCCCAACGGTTACCGATGCGATCACCACGATTCTTGAACCCGCGCGGGTCAGCCAAATCAGCGTTGCAAACGATCGACGATCACTCGATGTTCAATTCACTCAAGACATGGACATTGACGGTTTGATTCAGTCCGGAGCAATCAATGAAACGATCGGTATTGAGACATTCGACGGATCCGCATTTGATCTAGATGGCGCGCAGTATCAATACGATCAAGCAAGCCAAACTCTCTCCATCGAATTGACTACGGCAATTCCCGAGGGAACGTACCGACTCTCACTCGATGCCGTCGCACTCACCAACGACGCCGGCGGGCAACTTGCCAGCGGAATCTCCGGCACGACCTTCGCCGCATCCGACTTTGAAACTCCGTCCAATCTGATTGTGTCGGGATCGCCGTTAACCTATACCGGTAGTCTCGGTCCCCAGTGGATCGACTTCAACACCGATGGACTGCAAGACCTTCTTGTTGTCAACGAAGATGCCGAAGGCAACCACGCTCTGGAACTGTACCTCAACAGTGGCAACTCCAGTTCGCCTCTGTTTGATGATCCGATCATGGTCGAAGGGGATGAAGGTGAATTTCAATTGCCCGCACAGGCGACGTCGATGCCGATATTTCACGATTGGAATGGCGATGGCGAAACCGATTTGTTGGTTGCACTCGACGACGGCCGAATCGAACGATGGACGAACGTCAATACAAATGAACAACCCATCCTCTCGCGACCTCAATTGCTGACTTACGAAACGGGTCAGGGACCAGCCGAAATCGTCCTTTTCGCCAGCGCGATCTCAATGATCGATATCAACAGTGACGGTCGTCCCGACCTCGTCGTTGGAATGCAGGACGGAAGCGTTGTTGCTTTTATGGACCAATCGCAACGCGGCGCACCGTCGTTCGCGATCCCGCAGCTGATCATGGTTCGTGATCAAACGTTGGTTGCAACTTCGGTCTCCAATCTCGGGACCGGCGACCTCAACCACGACGGAAAGTCGGACCTGCTGATCACGTCCAACGACGGACACTTGCTGTTCTATCCGAATGTCGGTAGCAACGCGATGCGGTTTCTTGGTGGTTGGGATATTTCTGCGGAAGCGTTTGCTGGACTGCCAGCTGGAACGAGTGTCAGTTCTGCCACATTCGGTGACATCAACGGAGACGGAAGGACGGACCTCCTTGTCAGCAGTAACGACGGCATAGTTCATCAGATTTTGGCATTGGGTGAAACAACCTCGCTCGCTCGCACCTCGCTCATCGAAGCGGATCCAACCCAATACATCGAAGAGTTTGTGGTCAAAGAGTCCATGGTACCGATATGGACGAACCCACTTGAACCTCACGATGTCGACGACATGAACGGGGTGACAACGACCGACGCGCTCATCGTTATCAACTATATTGCGAGAGTTCCCGACGGCCGATTGCCGTCAGAGGAAACCGTTCCGCATTTCTACTACGACGTGAATGGAGACGAGGTTGTTTCGCCGATCGATGCGTTGCGAGTGTTGAATTTTCTTGCAATTCACGGTTCAGGTGAGCAAGAACATCTGGTTCGCAAACCAGCAGCGGTGACGCTGAAAACTGAACGCGAAACTCTATTGATTACCGATGAGGCTCTGACTGAAGACACTTTTGATGTCGGAAGTGCTGTCGAACCGGCCGCGGAAAACCTGAGTTGGTCAGTAGAAGTTGATGAAATGTTTGCCGGGGATCTGTTCCGCCTAAATGAAGTTTCATTACTTCAGAAAGAGAAGACGGAAGAGATCGTTCGCGAGTTCGAAGTGTTAAAGCTTTTCTAGCAGTTGGTCTGGAAACGCTTAGTCCGGCCTTACATGTCTGCTTGGTGGGATTCCTCCACCAATCGGTGTCCGTGTGAACCAATCTTGCTGGCACTGAATTCGGAATTCATTCAGTCCAAAAATGGGAAACACCGCTTCAGCTAAAAGGGTAGCTAGGTTTTCCGTTTTCGGTCCGATAAGCTCATGTTTGTCGATGCGATTTCGATCAGCCTGCATTGGACGAACGTCAGTTGGACTTTATAAATAGGTTTCTGATTAGTCGATGTTGGCTTGTTGAGCGACATCACAAATCGAATTCGCAAGTGACGAGCTGGGCCTCAGCTTGAGGCTCGCCCGGTTGCTTGGGTGATCTTTCTTAGGCGTTCGGCCAGTTCGTCGTTGAGGTCCAGATAGGGACAACGCCAACGCCAACATTCCTCACCGACACCTGGGATGTTCATCCGGGCCGTTTCGTCGAGGCTGAGTAGATCTTGTATCGGGGCGATTGTTAGCTTGGCTTTCGATTCCCAAATCAGTCGAATCATCTCCCACGCAACGTTGTCACTGTTTACGTGACGCTTTAGGTATGTGCGGAAGTTTTTCGATTCATCCGGAGTCATCTCTTTGTTAAACCAGCCGACGACCGTGTTGTTGTCGTGCGTTCCGGTATATGCAACGCAGTTTTCGGTGTAGTTGTGTGGAAGGTAGGGGTGGTCGACGAGGTCTCCACCGAATCCAAACATCAACACTTTCATGCCTGCAAGACTGTACTGCTCCATGACCTCGTGAACATCCTCGGTGATTGTTCCGAGGTCTTCGGCGACGAAACGGTCGGCATCAATTTGTGCGAACACGGTTTCGAGAAAGTCGTGAACGGGAACATCCGCCCAATGTCCATTTATAGCCGTTTCTTCCGACGCGGCGACTTCCCAGTACTGGACCAAGCCACGAAAGTGATCGATGCGAATCACATCATACAGTTCCGTGTTGTGCCGAAATCGATCGACCCACCATTGATACTTTTGTTCTTTCAGCACGTCCCAGCGATAGACCGGGTTGCCCCATAGTTGTCCTGTCGCACTGAAATAGTCCGGCGGCACGCCAGCGACCCATTCGGGCTTAAAGTTGTCTGCGAGCTTAAAACATTCTGGGTTGGCCCAAACGTCTGCACTGTCAGTTTCGACATAGATCGGCAAGTCGCCCATGACTTGGACGCCTTTACTGTGGCAGTACTCGCGGACGGCGTTCCACTGTTTCCAAAGAAGGAATTGAACGAACCGATGGAAGTTCAACTGGTGTTCGTATAGCTTTGCAAATCGCTGCAGTTCGGCTTCGTCAGGCAAGCGAAACGGCTCTGGCCATTCGCACCAAATCTGACCACCAAAGACTTGTTTGAGGACAACGAACTTCGCGTAGTCCTCGAGCCAATGAGACTGGCTATCGACAAAGGCAGAGAACTCGTCGGCGAATTTGCCAGTCTGTTGAAAGACTTCGAAAGCCTGCATCAACAAAGCTTCCTTGAGCATCTTGACGCGACGAAAGTGCGCCGGACCGCTTTCGCGAGCGTAGATGTATTCGACGTGTTCTTCCGTCACCAAGCCTTCTCGGAGGAGCACTTCTGGACTGACAAGCAGTGGATTAAGTGCGAACGCCGACAAGCTGCTGTAGGGAGAATTCCCGGTTAGCGAGCTGGTTACTGTCAGTGGCAAGATTTGCCAGACCGATTGTGATGCTGCGCTAAGGAAATCTACGAACCGAAAAGCTTCGGGACCAAGATCGCCGATTCCAAATCGTCCGGGCAAAGAGGTGACGTGCATGAGCACGCCGCTTTTTCGATCATTCATGCGAAAGGTCGTTGAACGTCAATCAGATACAAGGATGAAACGCATCGCTGAACAATGGAAGTTTCGTGCGACGACCGGTCATGAAATCTGGGGTCGTGAAGTCAATTGCTCAACAGTTCAGTGTACCCGGTGTCTAAGGGACTCGCGGACTTGCGTTTGATGTAAATCCGACATCATTCGCGGCGGAGCGGACAATCGCATGAATTGCAAACAAGGTTGATTCGGTTCCCCTTAACTTTGACGCTTCGCACCGATAACGAGCCATTGCGGGATCTAGGAAAGTGTCTGATTAACGACACAGGTCTGCCGTTGGGAACATCAATACACACCTTGATCGCAGAATTGCTGCTCAGCAAATGAAGTTCTTATGACGTAGACCCGGCCTCCCCCACGGGTGTGTCTGATACCTCTACAATCGAGCCGTTGGATTTCGTAGGTATTAGTATCAAGGCTACACTATGATCAACTCCGTCGAAGAGCTGGCTCGTGAAATCGGGCAGGCCAAGCAAAACCATGACTTAGAACGACTTGTCGAGCTCGAAAGCTGTTTTGTCCAGACGAAAGAGGCTGGGCCATTGCCGCTGGCGCCTCATATTGAGCTGGACCCTAAGAAGGTCAAAACCGCTGGCATTGCCGAAGAATCTGAACGTGTATTGGGACTGGCCAACGCGGTCGCCAAGGCAAAGCGAAAGATTTGGTTTCAGCGGCAGAAATGGACGAATTTTCGCAGACCGGTGATTGTCAGCGAAGGCGATAGCTGGTTCCAGTATCCCGTTCGGCTTGACGATGTCATCGATGTCTTGATGGATGATCATTTAATCTTGTCGCTTGGCGCGGCTGGTGATCTGCTCAGCAACATGTTGTCCGATGGAGAGTATCTGAGAGCTATCGGCGAAGAAAACGCAGATATATTTTTGATTAGTGGCGGTGGCAACGACATGCTACATGGTGGGCGTTTGGCGACCTTCTTGCGTCCCTATCAAGACGGTGATGACGCCGCATCTTTGCTACGTCCCGACCGTTGGAGTCAATTCCGGACAGAGCTGCGAAGCAACTATGCGACGATCTTTAATTCGGTTGCCATACAATTCCCACACGTAAAGACGTTCTGTCATGGATACGATTATCCCATTGCTCGGGATGGCGGCAAATGGCTTGGCGGCCCGTTGGCATCACGCGGTGTTCCAAAGGAACTTTGGAATGATGTGATCAAGATTTTGATCGATCAGTTGAATGAAATTTTGATCGAGTTAGCTGCGGGATCGCGGGGAAAAGTCATTCATGTCAATTGTCGTAACGTCGTTGGCCCCAGCACGAACAGTTGGTATGACGAGCTGCACCCAAAAGATCCCGGATACAAAAAGGTTGCCAATCGATTTGCTCAATCAATACGTTCATCACTTCAGAGTCATCCGCCGGCGACTGAACTGGCAAGCGATACCGTTGCACAAGCCGATTTAAAGACGCCCACAACGCCGAAGCTGCCACCGGTCGTTGCGCAACAGTTTTTAGCGCGGCAACAAGATTTGAGACTGCCTAAGCAGTTTAATCTTCGTGACAAAGCATCGACCTATGTCGCGACGGAGGCGATTATCGATCACGGGCGGTCGAAGGTCGGTCCTCTGTTGCGGCCTGCGCCATCCACCGCCGTTCCCCAAGATTCATCAGAACCAGTCGGTATGAAACCGGAGGACGTCGGAAGTCCCAAGATGGATGACGCGGCGTTGATTTCTGCGAAGATTCGGATGACGGTCGATAGCGTCCTTGAACAAGGGCGTTTGCCAGACACCGGTCTGGGAGCCGAGCCAAGTGAGGCGGATCAGCACCCAACGGACGCGGATTTGCTACGTCAATCTCCATGTTCCTCTTTGGACGCTTGGCAAGCTCATCTGCGAGCCGACCCGACTGCGATTGAGTCCTATAACGACTATGTCGAAGTCCGTCGAGAATTTGATCGAGAGGAATCGGTCAGTCGGATTGAGACGCGCATGGAGCTACTTCCAGAAAGCGATCTGTTTTTCCAAGAACGCATTATTGGTGCGTCAAATTTGGAACAGATCAATTTCTTATCGCGAGGCGAACGCGCTGCGCGAACTGTGGGGCGACTCTCGGTCATCACTGAATATGGGATTCCGGCCGGAACCGGGTCTGGATTTTTGGTCGGTCCGGGATTGTTGCTGACCAATCATCATGTCATCGCAACGATCGAACGCGCCGGATCGGGAAGCTACGTTCTGTTTGACTACGAGTACGACGCTGACAATCGACTGAAAAATTCAGAGCGATTTGATCTCACAAAGGAGTTGTTCTTCACCGACAAAGATCTCGACTTCACATTCGTTTCGGTGGCTCCGACTGGTAGCCGCGGCAACAGAATCGAAGACTATGGCCGGATGAAATTGATCCGAGAGAGTGGCAAAGCACTGAAGGGTGAAGAGGTTTCGATCATTCAGCACCCCGAGGGACTGCCAAAGCAGATCGCGATCCGCGAAAGTACCGTCGTCGGTCGCAAAGACGCCTTTGTCTATTACTACGCCGATACCAATCGGGGATCGTCAGGTTCGCCGGTTGTTAACGATCAGTGGTTCCCGGTCGCACTCCATCACCGCAGTGTTCCTGACTATTACAAGCCATGTGAATACGTCGCGAACCGCGGGATTCGAATTAGCGAGATCTACAAAAGGCTGGAAACGCTTGCCGACGCTGGTAGCGACATGTGCCGGCGTATCATCGATCGATTGGAGACCGATCCGGTTAACTCAACGACCGTTACGACGTCGACGAATTCGTTTGATTCTGCAGTCGTTGAGAGATTCGTCGAGCCATATCATGAACTGCCATACGACAACCGAGGCGGATACGATGATGAATTTCTCGGTCGACGCGTTCGTATGCCGATGGTGACCGATCCGGATGGTGTTGCCGCACCTCGCATTGATGGGGCGACACAAAAGTATCTTTTGACCTATGAACACTTTTCGCTGGTGATGCACAAGCACCGGCGTATGGCCATATTTACTGCGTCAAATGTCGATGCGTCGCCAGCGAAAAAGCGTCCTGAACCTGGGAAAGGCTACAGCCGCAAGGCATTGGGCGGATTGGGCCCAAACGACCGAGAGAAATGGTTTGAAGATCCACGAATCGCGTCGAATCATCAGTTACCAGATCGGTTCTTCGAAAAGGACGACGGCGCTTTTGATAAAGGGCATTTAACGATGCGGGCTGATGTCGCGTGGGGTAACGATTATTCCGAAGTCCGGCGAGCCAATGGAGATACATTTCACACAACGAACTGCTCACCTCAAGTCGCCGAATTCAATCGAGCTATTTTTGGGTTTCACGGCCTTTGGGGTGAGCTCGAGGAGATCGTGATGAAACAGGCGGCCGACGAAAAGTTGTGCGTGTTTGCCGGACCGATCCTGAGTAGTAGCGATCAGTCGTTTCGCGGAAAAGACAGCTCGGGTGAAGTGCTAATTCAGGTGCCGTCTGCGTATTGGAAAGTCATCGTTGCCAGAACCGATAGTGGACTAGAGTCATTCGCATTCATTCTTGAACAAGACCTATCGGACACGCCACTAGAATTTTCGTTATCTGCCGAATGGAAACGGCGTCGCGTGAAGGTAAAAGAAGTCGAAGACCGAGCAAAGTTCTTCAAATTTCCAAGTGAAGTCCACGACGCTGACGGAGCGTAAGCGTCGCATCCGGCTTGTGTTCATAAATGCCGAGTCGAAGGCGACTCGGCACTCTACCGGTCGTTGAATCAGAAACTTTCGAAGGGTTGCACATTCGAGCGGTTTGCGAAACGAACTACTTGATCGGCTGGTCAGCGTCCCTCGATTGTGGATTCAAATGTTTTGCGGTCTAAAATCTTTGGCGGTTCGCTTGTTAGGAAGAAGAAGACGACAGAGATAATTGCGACCGTGGTTAAAATGCCGGCCAGCATGATCAAGTAGCGGATGATCGATGCGGTCAATGCTTTGGGTTTGCGAGGCAGCGGTTTGCGATCAAGCTTCTCCGCTTTCGAGAGATCGTACTCCGGTGGCGTTTCGACATGGTTGAGCAATTCTTTTGCTCGATCACTTGCCTGTTCCGAATCAGGATTCGCTGATGGGGCGATCACTTGCCCGACGGGTTGGTGCAGGCGTTTGTCGATGGCATCTCGTAGTGGCGGTAAGATCCAGTTCATCGACAGGATCTTTGACTTGCTGACCGCATATCGACGCATTTCAACGAGTAGCTCAACCAGTTCAGGCGGAGCACCTTGCACCCCGCGCAGATCCAGTGGAACACGGCGTGTGTGTTTATCGATTTCTTGTGTCAGTGTTGATCTCAATAAGGTCACGTCCATTCCATCGAACCAATCGATCCGGACTGGAGCTTCGCCGGACAAACGGTCCATGTGCTTATCCAAACGCGACATCCGAGCTGGCCTCGCGGAAATGAATTTTCTGACAACTGCATCACTGACGTGCTTTGACCACGAGGCGATCTGTTTGCGAACGCCAGCGGTAAGACCTGGGAACTCGAAAGCCCAGCGTGGTTTAGACCGTACCTGTGAAAAGGTAATCAGGTGCCCCTCTGTCGGCTGCGCGTTGTGGTCCGACCGAAAACTGATTCATCGAAACTTCAAAAGCACCAAACAGGCTGTTCATCAGATCTGAACAGAGTGAGTCGAACTGTATGACTCTCAATACGTGCGTACAGTTAGACACGACGAAGTTGACGCGTCAGAACTGAATCCAACGCGGACAGAGGTTGGCTCGGATATTGAATCGAGTCGGTATGGTTTCAAGTCAAGTCGGCAAGCGATGCACATGGAATTGTTCTTCTGCCAAGGTCTCGGTAGCCAAGTCGAGAACATGTTCGTGGTGTGTGAACATCAAAACCTGAGTCTTGGCCGATAGGTTTGAGAAAAGCTTCAAACCCGCAGCCGCTCTCTCGTCATCGAGCTGAATGAGGCAGTCGTCAACGATCACAGGAAACTTTCGACCGCTGGACAATTGATGTTCGATCGATGCGAGTCGCATTGCCAAGAACACCGAATCACGCGTCCCGTCGCTCATCAATTCCACCGGGACCGTCTGCTCAATTCCGTTTTCGGATTGCTGAACGCCAACGAGCGCCCAGCGATCTTTGTCGTCGTATTCCGGGCGGAGTCCCTTGTACTTGCCCAGGGTCAATTGCGAGAACGCATCGCAGGCAATTTTCAGAACGGGGCTTTCGTTCGCGCGTCGGTAGTGATCAATCGACTGTCGCATGATCATCGAAGCGACTCGCAGCCGAGCCCATTGCTCGGCGTGGTGGCTGATTCGACCGAGAGCCATTTGAAGATCCTGGTTCAGGATCGCTGCACGGTCGCTACCGTCGATTCTGTCGCGGTCGTTTTTCAATGCCCCAATATTTTGATCGACCTCGGTCCGCAGTTTTGAAAGTTCCTCAACCTGAGCAGACAGCTTCTCCATCGTATCGGTGATTTCGATCGGATCGAAAGATTCGACTTCGATAGCGAACTCTTCTGGATTGTTGCTGCCGGCCATCGAAATCAGTTCGCGATTACTTTGATCAAAGTCCTGTTGTGCGGAACGTTTTGCGGCGGCCTTTTGTTCTACATCGGGAAGGTCGTCAACACTCGCCACGCCAGCTTCATCACAGAGCTGTTTCAGGATCGTTGAAGCTTCTTGCAAGGCTTCGTTGGCTTGGGCCAACTTCGTTTCGATTTCTTTGATTCGATCAACCGTTCGCTTTAACTCGGCGTCTGCTTCACGCGCGGCCTGCAGTCGCTCATAAAGTGATTTAGCAGTTTGACCTGACGACATCGCATCGTCGGCTTCGTGTTCCACTAGGTTGGCTATCGTGATGACCCGCTGGTCAAACTCTTTTTGCTCACGCGAGAGAGCTTCAATGCGTTCGGCTGTGTTGTCACGCTCACGTTTTTGTTGGAACAGCTCGGTGATCTTTTTGATCTTCGCGTTGACCACAGATGGTGTTGCGGACGATTCGCGAACGATATTCGCCGTCGCTTGCTGCCATTGTTCCTCCCATTGCTGTCGATTGGTGCGGCAGCTCTCGAACTTTGACTGTGCCGCAGGGATCGCGGCAGCCAATTCATCGCGTTTGGTCTGCAATTGATTCCGCCGAATCCAAGCACTCTGTAGTTCGCCTTTGAGACCGATGGCGGCATCATGCAGTGATTCGAACTCCATTGCGTCGATGTCGATTGAGTTTTCGCTGGCTTGTTCAATCGTTTGACGCTGCGACCATGCGAGAGCTAGCGCATTGGAAAGCCGCGTGGACATCCGCCGAATTTTCTCTTCGTTCTGTGCGAACAAGGATTCGGCTTGGCTGAGTGAAGTTAGCTTTTCGACGAGTCCTTGGTGCCGATTGACCCATTGACGCATTTCGGAGACTGTTCCGGGAGCGACGCCTCGGTCCTGCCACAACGCTTCCCACCGGATGGTGACTTCTTGGAGTTCGTCGATGATTCCTTCTAAGTCATCGCTCAGTTTTGCCGCTTCGTCGGACAACTGGGCAATCTCGTTACGAATCGAATCCGCTTTCACAACCTTTTCTTGTTGATGCCGCAATGTATCGACCATCTGATCTGACTTGCGGATTTCGTTGCGGGTTTTTTGAGCGGACTCCAGACGTTCTTCGTCGGTTTTTGCTGCGATCCAGCGGTCCACCATTTGATCACGCAGTTCACGTGACTGTGCCAGTTCCTGCTCGGTCGGCAGGGCATGTTCGGTTTGCAGCTGGGTTAGTTCGGCCTCAAGTGTCTGGCGGCGTTTTAATAGTGAGGAACGTTGGTCTTTTAGTTGATCGATGCGGCGGTGGCATTGACCAAATGTTTCATCGCAGTCGTCGATCTGTTGTGGCGAAGGCGGCGTGAAAGTCTTGATGTCTTCAAAGGTTTGCTTTCCGAGTCCCAGTGCGACAGCAATCTGTTGACACTCCGAACGGCCCGATTCTAGGTCGGTCTTTCGTTGGTCTTGCGCCGCAAGGATTTCTCGCGGAGGACCGATCTCACCGAGGACGGTTTCGAGCGTTTTTGGGTCCGAAGTGGTTGGAGTTTGCTCCAATTCTTCGTCCAGTTCATCAAGTTCGCGTTTCAACGTCCGTACGTGTTCGCCAGCGTCTTGCTCGAGTTGGCGGAGCACTTCCGCGTTTGCAGCGAGCTCACTGATGCGAGTGTGTGCGGCGTCGGAGATTTGAAGTTGTTTGATCGCTTCTTCAAGTTCGGCGATCCCGGCGTCTTCTGCGATTTCGATATCGAGGTCGGTGAGCGATCGCCGCAACTGTCTATCATGATCAGCAAGGACGCGTTTAAGTCCGGTGCGTTCGGTTTCGGCCGCCTGACGGCTGGCGACATCCAAAAACAAAGCGACGACCGATTCGGCATTGTCCAAAATCGCAGCGTCTGGCGTTAATTGCACCTGCTTATCTTTGGCTAGCTGCAGCTCTGATTGCAGTTCTTCAGAACGTTTGCGATGAGAGACGCAGTTGGCGTTTGCTTCGCGTCGACGCGCGGTGAAGTCTTCATCGAGAGCAGGAACGCTTCCCAATTCGTCCAAACGTTTTTGCGCATGCCGCCAAAGTGGGACGACTTTGCAAGCCGACGAAAACGCTTTGTAACGCAAAAGCTGTAGTCGGATATCGGAGATCTGGACGTTAACTTCGACGGACTTTCGTTCTGCCTGTTCGATCTGTTCGCAAAGGGTCCGGTACTGGGCCGGTGGCCTTTGAAGTTCTTTGATCTCGCCCCGCTTGCTTTCCAAATCGGAAATCGCGGCATTCAAAACAGTCTTACGTGCTCGCGCGGCAAACAGCTCACGTTCTTCGTTTTCAAGCTGTGAAAGAATGGCACGAAGTTTTCCTACGCCGGCACCTGCGGCGAATAGGATTTCGCCCAATTCACCTTGGGATTCTAGAATCGCTTTGCCACCTTCGATTAATTGTTCATGTGACAGTGCGAATCGGTGGTGAAACGTGGCTTCGTCGATGCCGCCTAACGCGAGAGTCAGTTCCTCGTCCTTGAGCGCGGTTTTTCCATCGGCACCAAGGATCGTATTTTGGCGGCCTTTACGGCGAATGAATTGGAGACGCTTGTCTTCACCGGTATGCAGCGTCGCACCGATCCGAAGTTTGGCATTGTTGTGAAGATAATTATCTGTTGTGACCGTCGGGAAACCGAACAGCAACGCCGTGATGGCACGTAGGCATGTCGACTTGCCCGATTCATTCGGCCCGTAGACAACATGAAATTGGTGGGGACCAGCGGAGAGATTGATCTCGTGATCGGTAAAACTTCCGAAGGCCAGTAGATCAAGTTTTTCGATATACATTTCAGACACGCTCGCCTCTCACTGATCACTTTGAATTCGGGCGTGGACTTCAGCCGCTGCGGAATCAACCAAGTTGACGACCCATTGTGGGTCATCAATGGGAAGTGCTGCCATCATCGAATCGGGACGCAGTTCGCTGGGAAGTTTCCTGATGAGTTCGTCCAATTCCGCAACAATGGTGTCTTTCGAATCTGGAGACTCTCGTAGCTGTGACAACACTTCTTGGACGCTTTGCATTGGACCGTCGAGGTCAACGGTCGATTGGTCTGTTGGCAATTCGGTGCGAACGCGAACGTCTTCAAGCCACAACTGCTCGCGAGCAACTGCGATACAAATTGCCTGAAGTTCACTGCGTAAACTAGATTCGCTGCGCAATAGCTCGGGTGACAGATTCGTCTGTCCGACCAATCTCGCTCGCGTGATCACCAAACGTGATTCGGCGGCCAAGAGTGCTTGTTTGATCTGAGATTCGAAATGATCGAGTATCTCGTCGCGGTGTTTCAGGTGCGTCACATCGATGATGCATTCGTGCCAGCGAAGGACATCGCAGGAGTGAAAATCGTAGGTGCATTTCTGTCGGTCATCGACATCGATAATCACGCAGCCTTTGGCTCCTGTTTCATTGATATGTCGGCCTTGAAGGTTACCCGGAAAAACGATTGGGGCACCGTCGGCGAGAGCGTGGTCGTTGCGGGTGTGGATGTGGCCCAGGGCCCAATAGTCATAGGCTTTGTCGGTCAGTTCACGTGGGGTGCACGGTGCGTAGTTGGCGTGTTGCGTGTTCCCTTCCAACCCGGTGTGCAACATTCCGATGTTAAACATCCCGTTGATCGGATCGGGATACTTTGCGGCCATATTTCCGTTTTCTGCACGACGGGCGAACGATTGCCCATGAACCGCAATTCCCAAGTCATCAAGTACGCGAGTTTCGGCGTGTTTTTCGGATAGAAAGGGATGACCGATATACTTCAGTTTGGGAAGCGGAAGAGACGAAGTCATCTGGTTCGCGGCGTCGTGGTTTCCACGGATCACGAGCAGCGGGATTCGAGCGTTATACAAACGAGTCGCCTGAGCGACGAAGGCCAAGCCGGTGTTTTGATCCGTCCAGTCGCCGTCATAAAGATCACCCGCAATCAAAACTAAGTCGACATCCTGTTCGATCGCCAGCGTGGTCATGGCTTCCAATGCACGTCGGCTGGCACCACGGATTTGATCAACCGGCGCGTTGTCGTAGCGATCCAGTTTTTGAAGTGGACTATCCAAGTGGATGTCCGCGGCGTGAAGAATCTTGCGTGTATTCAATTCGCTATTTTGGGGTACAGATGAGAAAGGCGAAGCGTGTATTCGCCATCGGGGCAGCTTTATTCGTGGGGTGTGCGTTATCGATGCAGGCTGCGGATCACATGCTCATTTCATCAAAGTCATTGGCGGCAAAGGCAAACAATCGTCTCGGGCGTCTGGCTACGTGAACCACGCAAGTTCATCTGGCTTTTGCTGAAGAGTGAAAATGCGTCCTCGCCTTCTATGGTTGCGTTTTAGCCAATCCAGGCGGTGTTGATCCAAATTCTCAAGTCAGCGGTGTCTCCGTAGCAGTATCTCAGAACATGGGTGGGGCGGTAGTACGGCTAGGGTATGACGCACCATACTTTATGGGACTTCGGCGACGGCAGTGAATTTGGGTAAGCAGGGTATCGCTATCGCGACGGTTTATCCGCATACCAGTCAGATTCGCCTTTTTCGAACAGCACCGATTCGCCGTCTCCCAAATGGCTGTCGGTGCCCAAGGCGGCATGGATCAACGCCGCCATCGTCTTGGATTCCGTTTTAGATGGATGAGTGACCATGTACAGGGACTGCCGTGCACGCGTGATTGCGACGTACATCAAACACAGCGTTTCGGTAATTTTGGCGGCGGAGTGTTTGCCGAATGCCTGTCGCCATTGCGGGTCTAGGAAGTGCCAAGCTTCCTTGTTTAAGAATCGTGACAGCGCGCGAGGCGGTTGACCGATGGTCGGTGCATCAGCGAGGTAAAGGGGAGGTTGCCCGGAAAGGCTGCCATCGAGTTCCGGAAGAATTACCGCGTCAAACTCGAGACCTTTGGACTGGTGGACTGTCATCACACGGACCGGTGCCGCTTGAGGCCGTTCGATGCGTTTTTCCCGTACCATTCGCACGAAGTCGCGGACTCGGGGAGTGGCGTTGGGTTCAAAGTTGATGGTCAACTGCGTGAGTTGTTTTAATCGCTGAAGATCTCGCGCATCGCAGTGCGGTGCGATCAAACCCGCCAGTTTTCGAACCGTTCGCGCAAGACCCAGTTCGGTCAGTAATTCACGAACTTGGTTGGGTTCCAGGTTTTTTAGTTCTGTGACAGGCGAGCTTTGCACATGGTATTTCCAGCGTCCGTCACCGGGATGCTCGCTCATCATCAAAGCAGACAGGACGAGTTCAACAGCGGCGGAATCGACCAATGGGTTTCCGCCTTCTTGGCTGACGTCCACGCCACGTGACTGCAAAATGAAAATCAGATTGGCGACCGCGCGATTGGTTCGAGTCAACACGCCGATACTTTTATCGGGAGCGGATTGATTGAGTTGAACGATCTGTTCGGCGGCAAGTTCAAAGCAAGCTGCTGTTTTGGGAGCAGACTTTGGCCCCGCGATTTTCTGGCAGGTTTCAAATCGGACGTAGCCGGGAAGGTTTTCTTTGAACGCGACATGGGTTGGGAAATCGCTTGCGAATTTACGAATGGCTTCAGCCTCGTAAGTTGCTTTTTCCGTTTCCAGCGGGTCTTCGGGCGGATCGGCGATTTCGTGACGAGTCAGGTTTTTGAATACGTCATTGACGAAGTCCATAATGACGGGACTGCTGCGGAAACTGGTGTTCTGTTCGATCGATTTGACACCAGGGATTTCGTCGTCCACAGCATTAAAGATCTCTGCAACTCCGCCTCGCCATCCATAGATTGCCTGCTTTGTATCACCGACGCAGAAGAACGAACGCGCAATCGCATCTTCAGCAGATGATTGTTGATCGACGGTCTGGTCTGAACTGCGTAGTGCCAAGGGACGCAAGACTTGCCATTGGGCTGGCGAGGTGTCTTGGAACTCATCGAGCAGCAAGTGATCAATCGCCCCGTCCATCCGTCGGTTCAACGTTTGGTAGTCGACGGAACCAAAGAAGTTTGCAAGACGGATCGCAATGTCGTCAAAGCCCAATGTGCGATTGGCTTGTTTCAATTGCGTGATCGTGCCGTTATAGAACGCAAGTATTTCGCCGGTTGCTTCGTTTTGGGCGTGCAAACGGGACAGCATCCTGCTTCTGACCGCAGCGTAAAGTGCGCCGAGGGCAGTGTCCAAGCCGTCGGGCAAAGCTGACCGGCCAAATTTTACGGGTTCACCGCAAGCCTTCGCCTTGGCGTAGTTATGGATCAATCGTTCGTTGCCCAACGAGTCGTACTCGCCTTGTTCCATCAAATCGGAGACATCGTCAAGCTTTTTGCGGATGGACTTTTGCGGAGGCTCGGCACATCGAAATGTCGCGATCGCCTGTTGCATAATCTTGTCATCAGGGGCCGTTGGTGCGTCGACTTGTTGCCAGGCGTCGGTGGCCGCGCGACGAGAAAGTTGATAAGCACCGGTAACGACCGAATCCAGCTCACGAACGACGGAACGTTTCGTTTCGCCTTTGCTAAGCATCGAAAGCAATGTCGAAAGCTCCGACGGTTTTAGCGACGCGATGACCGAATCGATCGCGCGTTCGCGAAGCCAGACCTCTTCGATTTCGTCAGTCAAACGCCAAGCGGGAGGCAATTCCAATTCAAAGGGAAAGGACTTGGCCAGTTGTGTGAACAAACTGTCGAGTGTGCAAATCCTAAGTCGATGGATGTGCGACACCAGCTTCTTGACCAGCTGCAGGCACGTATTTCGCTGCAGCGTCTTAATACCGACTTGTTGTCGAAGGTCATTGAGCGCGGCTTCGTTTTCGGGGTCGCCTGCGTTGGCGAGGGTCAGCAGAATTCGATCTAGAATTTCGCCTGCAGCTTTACGAGTAAACGTCGTCGCGAGGACCGATTGTGGTGCGGCGCCTTGAAGCAGGATCTGCATCATCCGCGCCGACAATCGATAGGTCTTTCCTGTGCCTGCCGATGCACGCACTAGCATCGGTGGCAATCGCCCGTCATGGAAAATGTCTTTCGCTTGCTGCGTCTCTTGAACTACTTTGGCAGTCATACTCCGACCTCCTCGTCATCCATCCGTGAAAGCATTCGTGTCGGAACGCCGGTCTGCAAAATCATTTCATAGTCATCGTACAGCACCATCTCCTCGGTCGGCTCGAACTTGCACGCGAATATGTTTCGGATGCAGTCTCGGATCAATTCGCTTGCCGCATCAAGTTGCTCTGTTGAAAAGCTAGCCAAGTTGATTTTCGTTTCTTCTTCTTTGTCGCTGACATTGAAGTATCCGAGTTCGACTTCGTCACGCGGGACTTCGATTCCCAAGTACGGGATCATTTCACGATAAAGAGGCAACTGCAAATCGATCCAGTTGTCTTTTCCTGATTCGCCTTTGCGGCGAAGGTGTTTCTTTTCTGGGGGGCTGCCATGCGTTTTGTAATCAAGGATGGCCCAACGATTCAGTTCGGGATGGAAATCAATTCGATCGAAGCGACCTTTGAGTCCCATCTTCTTGCCATCGACTTCGATCGCGGCACCCATCGAGGGATTTACCGAAGCTTCTGTAGCATGAATTTGCCAGCCTTCGCCAATCCGCTTGGCCTGCGATTGGGCGACGAATTTTAGTCGCCGCTGTGCTTGGCTGATTTGCATTTGGACCGCACTGCGGACCTTCGAACCGTACCGTTGTTTGGCATAGTCTTCCAAATGATGAAGTAATGCGTCATAGATGCGCGATTCGGATGTTTCGCCTTTGTCTTTGGAGAGCCCAAAGTTTTCCAAGGCGCCATGGACGAGGTCACCGAATTGATTGGCGGCCAGTTCCCCAGACGCGTCATCGAGAGGTTTTAAGCCCAGAACATGACGCAGGTAGAAACGATAGGGACATTCCAGATACGATTTGAATGCGGTCACACTCATCGAATCGATTGGGCATTCGCTGACGTCAACAACAGGCACACCCAGGTCCGAAACGCTTCGTGGTTGGTGTGATCCAAATGGGTTGGTGGTTGGTGGAGCGTGCGTGCCCAGCAGAAGCCGAATTCGTCGTGCAACCGCTTCGGCGGGCGCGGCCGACAGCAGGCGGCTAGGTGGTGTTGGCGAACCATCGGCCGCATTTGATCCGACAACAAATCTGACATGATCCCGCGAGTGAAGGATCAGATGCATCGCATAGATGTCACGCGCGTAGCGTCGATCGTTGTCAGCCAGTCGTAATTCGCTGCGAAGTGATCCAGGCAGAAACGGATCGTTGGTTACCGCGCCTGGAACGAAGGGGTGATTAAATCCTACGACGATCAGGGCGGGTGCGTCATCCATCGCGAGGTCCAGCCAACCGTGAAGGTTGATCGGAGGTTCAACATCCGAATCAGGACGCTCCATGGAAACCCTCAAGTCGGCCAATCGTGCAGAGATGGTTTCCAAAGCCATCGCGGGGCTGACGTTGACATCCAGCCGCCCGTTCAATTCCGTGAATCGCAGCAACAGCTCATCGACCTTTTTGGCCGCCTGATCGGTCAGTTGCCGATGCGGCAACAACGATTGCTGCGTCGGAGCGACCTCTGGTGCAAATGTCTCCGACTGCGGTAGATCGTTTTCATCGTTCTGATCCGTCGGTGACGTCTGCGAAGATGAGTAGACGTCGTGTAACCAGTCGCGAAGTCGCTCGCTCCAAACGCTAATGGGAGACGATTGCTCGATGGGCGGACGCCGCGTCTTTCTGGCTCTGCCGGTGATCAATTCCGGTGCGCTATCGGCAAGCAGATTGGGCGGCAAAAAAGAGTGCAGCCACTGGACAACACGGTCACGAACGTCGATCGCAACAGGGTGCGACTTGATCGCAAACGCGGGCAATGAATCGGCGACATCGATCGGAAAATGGTCGGCCAGAAGTTTGTCGATGTCGATTAGGAAGTCTTTCTTCGATTCGGATTGTTTCGAAATCCAAGCATGCACGTCGTGGTGCCGAACGAACGCGGAAAGAGACTGCCAAGTTGGACGGGCGACAAGCCGGGTCAGAAGCTGAATCAGTTTTCCAGGCCCCGTTTGTGCGACGGTCCACCCCGCATGCCTGTAACTGGAAAGTGAATTGTCTTCCAGTTCGATCTCGACCGGAGCCAATTGTGAATGGTCTGTTAGACCGACCGTGATTTGTTTTTTCGAATAGGTCTGACAAAGTTGGCGGACAAGGTCGGCTGCGACCAACGACTGATCAGAGATATCGCCACTGGCGACCAACTGGTTGTCGTGCAGCGGAAGTTCATCATGGAGAAACGCTTCGGTTTTGATGCGCCCAAGATGATCAAAGTCATGTTCTCGTTTCTGCGGAGCCGCGATCAGAACGGTGACTTCGCCTTCGGCCTCCTTGACCATGGCCGCGATCGATTCGTTTAGGTCACTTGTCCCGATCAATACAAGAGATTGATGAAAACGGATGCGACGTTTTTTGATCGCCAGCTGCCTTTGCTGAAAGGGATCGGAAAGACCAGCTCGCGACAATTCACCAAGATAGGTTTCGTGAAGAGTTTGCAGCAGTTCCCAGCGTACACGTTCGGCTGGCGTATGTACCTTATCGAGTACGTCAGCGAACTCGACGTTGTGGGACGCCAAGTCAGTTGAAAGACGCCGCAGGGTACCTGCAATTTCCAACCAGGGTGCGAACGAATCCGATTCTGGCAAGGTCGGCATCAACGGTGCCAGCTTCTCGTCGGGTTGCTTTTGCAGCACACGAGCCCACGCGAGCGTTTGTTCGAACTCGATCGCGATCGGCTTTTCAGGTTCGTAGAGCCTTTCGGGCAGTTCACCTGCCGTGATGATTTTGGGTGGGGAATATCTCAGTCCGTCCTGCAGGGCTACACCACGCAACAATTCGTCCAAACGGACTGCGGTCTGCGTGGTCGGAAGGACACACAAACGATTGCCTAGATCGAGTGATTTGCCGACTCGGAATTGGTCCACGAGCCACTGTGCAGCAGTCGTGGGCAGGGGACGATCCCAACCGAGGAAATATTTTTGAAACAAAAGGTCTCGGAACAGTTCCATTGCCACTGACCTTGTTCCCCCATCAAATTGAGCGTGTTAAATAATTGTTCTTCCGCAAAGCATCGGCTGATACGCCAGTGTTCGAATCGCGGCAAACCCGTTGAATGTGGTCGTGGCGAGTCTTAAAGATGCTTGCTGTTTGCCTGTAGCGGATCGGAATCATCCGGGCTGATGCCGAACCGCATCGTCGCGGCAATACGAAGAACGGATCGTTTGAAAGCGTTTTCGGCGTTGAAGCGGACACATTAGGTCCGAATCTTATCCGGATCGGTCATCAATCGTGAACGGGTGGCGAACGAAAACGACGTCAGCGATGGATCAAGAGCCAAATTCGAAAGGGATGCGAGTTGATTTCCCGCGGTGCTCAGTCCCACATGCAATGCTGCGAAACACGAACAGAAATGCCAAGGGATGTGGGGATCGGATGCCGAGGCGGCTATCGGACAGGATTTTCAGAATCATCCGCGATTTCCGAGATCGCTTTAAGGCGGGTAAACCGTATAATTCCCAGGGTGGTGCACCAGGATGTACTGTCGGAGGCGGATAGTCGAGTGACAGGCAATTGATCAAGTCAACCAGCTGACGAGATCGAGAGTTCGATAAGTCGAATAGGATTCGTATCGGCGTGGTGCTATCGCCCTGAACCGCAACCTTCCGACGCTTAGGCTCTTGGGCCAATAGGCGAATTGTATCCCGCGACACGATGCAAGCGTTCGACCTCGATTCGCAAAATCCACAAGGACCACTCGACAGCCCACCGGCGGACCATTGGTCGGTTCCGGTTGGCAGGATTGCGGGGATACGCCTGTACGTCAGTTACAGTGTTTTCTTTACCCTCGCGATCCTCGCCGTCTTAATCACGACGGTTCAATATCGACAAGGCGAGGCGGACTTGCCGGTGATCGCGACTGCTGCGATCGCGTTTTGGATGACCGGTTGGCTCGTGCAGTTACTGGTATTCTTCTTTTGTCAGCTGTCCTCGATTGCTCGAAGTGACGTTCTGACGATTGGAATCCTCGGCGTCGAAGTTGGGTATCCATTGTCGCGGCCGATTTGCTGGAGCGCGATGACCAATGTGCTTGTCTCCGCAACATGCTTTGCCGGCTTGCTGATCTTCGGAGTTGGCTGTCTTGCCGTGCACATGTACGGACAAGGGTTGCCTCTGTCTAGCTATTCAGTCTGGATGGAGACGTTGCGAACGCCAGGATTCGGTTTAGGGTCAATCAAGAATATTTATCTGACAGCTACATGGTTGTTCTGGTGCCAAGCTGTATGTCAGACCTATCCGATGCCTCGTTGTCTAGGGCGTGGCGCGATGGTTTCCGCATTGGTGTTATTTGCGGCGGAATCAGGCGAGGATTTCAAGCTAAAGCTGGTTCGCCGAACGATTCAGCTGGTTTCCATCATCACGATCATGATCGCGTTATCGGTCATGCTGGTGGAGCCTAAAGAGAACGTGGCGCGATGGCCGGTGCTCGTTGTGCTGTCTTTGTTGCTATGGCAGTCGTCGGGGCGTCGAGACTTGTTGGCTTGGATTCGGTCAGTCGAGGTCGCTCGATTTGATCAATCAGATAGTCCGGTTTTGAGCCTGGAGGACTTTCATACCAATCAGAAGCCACAGCCTGGGATCGTTGGCAAGACTTTGGAATCCGTTCGGATGCATCGCAAACGAAAGCGGGCGATCGCGGTTCTGCAAAAGGAACGTGAAGAAGCTGTTGATGCAGCTAGGCTTGACGAAATCCTTGAAATTGTCAGCCAGCATGGGACCGATGCTTTGTCTCCAGAAGATCGCGCGGTGCTCGAGCGCGTCAGCGTGATGCTACGAAAAAGCCGCCAGCCGGATTCACCCGATGGCGGCTCTGAAAATTAGTGGTGTTCTGAAGCAGCAGCTTTAAACGGGCCGGAGATTGAATGGGCGAATGAACCATGATCCAGTCGCCCACCACCTTCATTGCCCTGCCGATTGGTAGGCAGAGCAATCCTGCGAGAGCGTCTAGCGGCGAGCGCGATAAGGTGTCAGCTGACCGCCTCCGCCAAGCGGCGACAATTGGTTGATGGGCTCTTCGTGGCTGACCGGCTTCAACAGTGCTGGCGAGGAAATCGGCCGCAGATTTGACGCCGGTCGAAGTCCGCTTCCGATCGGTTTGGCAGAGCTTGGCCGTTCGAACGACGATGACCGGACGCCGACTGGACGAACAGGTCGATAGGGTTGACGCAGGTTTCGAGCATCTTCGCTGAACGGGTCATCCAAGTTGTTCAGCTCTTCGTCCAAAATGTCAAAAGGTGACTTTTCGGGTTGAGGCGTTGCAGGTGGTGTTGCCGACTCGGCTGGCGGAGTCGCCGGTTCGTTGAAAATGCTATCCAGGTCGTCGCTAGGCGTCGGAATGCTGGGCGTTGTGTTTGGCGAATCGTTCATTTCAGGTAACGGCAAAGCCGAATCCGGCATCGCAGGGTCTGGCAAAGCTGGATCACCAAACGGTGTTTCGGGGAGCATCGTTTCCGGTTCGGTCGGTTCCGGCAGAACTTCTTGAGGCGCAATTTGCAGCGGCGCCGGTGGTTCGGGCGTCGAAGGCGTAATCTTCGGAGGCAATGTTTCGGCCGGTTCCGGCATCGTCTGGCTTGGCTGCGGTACAGATTCGGCAGCAGGCGGTTCCACAGTATTCGGTTCGCTATCGATGATCCGTGGAGGTGTCGGACGCAAGTTAGGCTCGGTCGACGGTGGATCTTCGGAGGGAACCTCGGTTGGTGGAACGCTTGGCAGCGATGGTGCTGCGGAGTGTTGCTTTGGCGATGCGGGAATTTGCAACGGCTTCAGCGGCGCTGCTTCACCGGGAACGCTCGGGATCATTTCCACGGGATACGCATGCGAGTGACTGACGCCGCACTTGCACGCTTTTGCAGCCGGGACGCATTTGCACTTATCCAGTCCCAATGTTTTCTCGATCCCGCCAGCAAACTTGTCCAGCGTCGCAAACAGTGGATTGTGAGGGCGACGTGGGCCGCACGAATCGCAGCCGGCATCGTCGCAACCAGCAGCTGTAAATAGCTCCGTATGGCCAAGCCCGCAGGAGCCACAATCGCAAAGGCCCGCACCGCAGGACGGTTCGTACGTATCGCATGGCGTATCGGCGTGTACCGTCGGCATGGCCAAACCGCCTAAGAATCCCGCGGTGAGTCCTAGGGTTTTGCACCACTGTCGGAAAGGAGTCGACTGCCGTGTGCCGCGATCGAATAGCTTGCTTTGCAATTCGCGTCGGCGAAGTAAAGGACGGGATGCTTGATACATTCGATAACCTCGAAATAGATGACGTTTCCGCGAAGGCTTATCGACGTCCGAGACTCAGGCTCAGCAAAAGAAACGGAACTTCCGGAATACAGTTTGCATCTTGCCCCGTTTAACAGGGGGGCGGCGTCGTGCACCGGCCGGTTTTCCGGTAAATCGTTCCGAAATGTCTGTGTCTGAGGCTGACTGCGAATCGAAACTGTTCATTCGCCCCCCCTTATTGGCCCGCTATTGGCCGTTGTCGGATCCTTGCAATCCAGATCGGTGCTGGGGGCGACTAATCTGTCCGGACGCGATAAACTGCTAACTTGCCGGGCCGGTTCGGTCCCGATCGAACTGCATTCACTAACCCGCCAGATTCATCCAGAGAGATAAACGCAGTGAGTTCTGACCCGTTTAACGTACGCGATCAATTTGAAACCGGTGAAGGTAAAGCAACGATCTATCGATTGAGTAAGTTGCAAGATGCGGGTTTAGGTCAAATCGATCGGATGCCATTTTCGATCCGAGTCCTGTTGGAGTCGGTGCTGCGGAATTGCGATGGATTTTCCGTTAGCGAGCAAGACGTCAAGAACATGGCGGCCTGGAACGCAGCCGACCCAGCAAAGCAAGAACTTCCTTTCAAGCCATACCGTGTTGTCCTTCAAGACTTCACCGGCGTCCCCGCGGTCGTCGACCTTGCAGCGATGCGTTCGGCGATGCAGCGTATCGGAGGTGATCCCAACAAAATCAACCCGCTGATTCCCGTTGACTTGGTCATCGACCACAGCGTTCAGGTTGATTATTTCGGCAGCGATAGCTCGCTGGCAAAGAACGTCGAAATCGAATTCGAGCGAAACCGCGAACGCTACGAATTCTTGAAATGGGGCCAACAAGCATTTGATAACTTCGGTGTTGTCCCACCTAACGTGGGAATCGTTCACCAAGTCAACTTGGAATACCTCGCTCGCGTTGTCGCGTTGGTCGACACCGCTGACGGACCTGTTGCGGTTCCCGATTCGTTGGTCGGTACCGACAGCCACACCACGATGATCAACGGCCTTGGCGTTTTGGGCTGGGGCGTCGGCGGTATTGAGGCCGAGGCAAACATGTTGGGCCAGCCGCTATACATGCTGATGCCCGAAGTGATCGGCTTCGAATTGACAGGGCAGCTGCCATCGGGTGCAACCGCCACTGACATGGTTCTGCGAGTCGTCGAAATCCTGCGTGCCGAAGGCGTTGTCGGCAAGTTTGTGGAGTTCTTCGGCGACGGCATGAACGCGATGAGTGTTGCTGACCGCGCAACGATCGCGAATATGGCTCCCGAATACGGTGCCACGATGGGCTTCTTCCCCGTGGACAACCTGACGCTTGAATACCTGCGTCAAACCGGACGAAGCAAATCTTCGATCGAACTGGTTGAACGATACTGTAAGGAACAAGGCCTGTTCCGCAACGATGGCGACTCGCCATTGAATTACACCAAGACACTGTCGCTGGACCTTTCGACGGTCGAACCAAGTTTGGCCGGGCCTAAGCGTCCGCAGGACCGTATCGCACTGGCCGGAATGAAAGAGGCCTTCAACGAATCTTTGACCGCTCCGGTAGGAAAGACCGGATTCGGATTGGAGCCTTCGGCACTCGATCGCAAAGGCACTGTCGAAAACAACGGTCAATCGACCGAAATCACTCACGGTGCTGTGGTCATCGCCGCAATTACATCGTGTACCAACACCAGCAACCCATCGGTGATGATTGGTGCCGGTCTGTTGGCCAAGAAAGCTGCCGAACGCGGTTTGAAGGTTGCTTCTCACGTGAAGACTAGCTTGGCACCGGGCTCGCGCGTTGTCACCGATTACTTGAACAAAGCCGGTTTGACGGAGGCTCTGGATCAACTCGGATTCAACACCGTCGGCTACGGTTGCACCACGTGCATTGGCAATAGCGGGCCGTTGCCTGAACCGGTTGCCAAGGCAATCAAACAGGGTGACTTGGTCGCGTCTGCCGTACTGAGCGGCAACCGTAACTTCGAAGGTCGCGTCAACCCGCTAACCAAAGCCAACTATTTGGCCAGTCCGCCACTTGTGGTCGCTTATGCTTTGGCCGGAACGACGGATATCGATCTCAATACCGAACCGCTCGGACAGGGTTCTGATGGCAGCGACGTATTCCTGAAAGATGTCTGGCCGACTGCCGAAGAGATTCGTGACACGATCAAGACTTCGATCGATCCAGAGATGTTCACCAAAGAATACGGTGCTGCCGTTGCTGGCAACGAGCTTTGGAACAAAATCGATGCCGCAGAGGGCGCGATTTACCCCTGGAGTGATGACAGTACCTACATCCATCATCCGCCATTCTTGGATCACGTTACCAAAGATGCCGATCCAAAAATCGCTCCGATCGAAGGTGCCCGCTGCCTGGTATTGCTGAATGATTCCGTAACGACCGACCACATTTCGCCAGCCGGTGCCATCGCCAGCGACGGACCTGCCGGAAGCTATCTGCAAGATTCAGGCGTCCCCGTTGTCGAATTCAATAGCTTTGGATCACGTCGCGGAAACGATCGCGTGATGGTTCGCGGAACCTTCGCAAATATTCGAATTCGCAACCAACTGGCCCAAGGCACCGAAGGCGGATACACACGGTATTTGCCAACCGACGAGGTCACCAGCATTTACGACGCATCGATGCGGTACCAATCCGAAGGCACACCACTTGTGGTGCTCGCTGGCACCGAATACGGAACCGGCAGTAGCCGCGACTGGGCCGCCAAAGGCACCATGCTTCTCGGCGTTAAAGCCGTGATCGCGGCCAGCTATGAACGTATTCACCGCAGCAATTTGGTCGGGATGGGCGTTCTGCCTCTGGAATTTGCTGAAGGACAAACTTGGCAAAAGCTGGGACTCAATGGCGAAGAAACCTTCGACATCCCAGACCTGTCTGAAGAACTTGAACCTCGTAGCACTATCTCTGTCACTGCAACGGCCGCGAACGGTGATGTGACGAAGTTCGACTGTATCGTCCGAATCGATACACCTGTCGAGTTGCAGTACTACCGAAACGGTGGCATTCTTCCGACTGTCCTCCGTAACCTCGCAGACATTTAATCGCCAAACGATCACGCAATCATGTGATCGACTGAAGCGATGCTAGTAGCTAATTCTGATTATCGGCCGGTAACTTGCCGGCCGATGTCGCATCAAACACAAGCGATGTCAACGTTCCCCGCGTTTGGCATCGGTCGTCGGTAGCCGACTTGGCCACCCTGACGTTTAGAACCAGAAAGTGAGATTTGGGAAATAAGTAATGAGTGATATTCACGCACGGTACAACGAAGTCGAAAAGTTCATTGACGACGAACAGTACGAAGAAGCGATCGAAGGATTGACTGAGATCGTTGGGATGGACGAAGACTTCGTGCTAGGCCATTTGGCGTTGTCTCGTGTCTATACCAAAACCGGTCAGCATGACCTTGCGATCCAGCACGGCGAAAAAGCATGTGAACTGGAGCCCAATGATCCCTTCAACTACACCGCAATGAGCGTGACTTATCAACGCGCATGGGCGGGAACCCAAGATCAGCAGTACATCGTCAAAGCCGAGGACGCGAAGGCGAAGGCATCGATGCTGCGTTCACAAGGCTAAAAACGGCCTTCAATCCGACGAGTCATACCAGAGACCAACGACCCTTTGGTATGACTCGGTCTCTGCAGAATTTTCTTCGAATCGCGCGAAGCGGTAACTTTATCAGTCGTCATTGTCGCGCGTTAGATGTCCGCTCTGTGCGATCGCGAGCATCAGCCACAGCATGACTGTGATACTGCCCATAACGCCGAGCAACCCAAACAGACTGATCGGTTCGAGTTGCACTAGCCAAAGGTTGAGCTGCAACATCGGCGGGACTCGTTGCGACAGCATCAACGATGATCCGACGAACACGCTGCTTGCCATCACGCCAAGCACCAGTCGGTTGACAGAGGGACTGAGCTTTTGATGCTCGAGGGTCAGTCTGGCTTCACCACGCCGAACCATTTGCATCATCGAGATCACTTCATCCGGTGCGGACTCGAGAAAGTTTTCGGCCTCAAGATAAATCCGCCGCGCTTGACGCAATCGTCGTTGTGGGCTCAAGCGACGCATCATGGTCTTTTGTGCAAGCGACTGCACAACTTTCATCGAATCGAACCGCACGCCGAGTTCGCTTAACGTGCCTTCGAGCGAGATCAGCATTTTAAGTAGCAACGCTGATTGGTTCGGCAGCTTGATCGAATGATGATGCAGGATGTCAGTCAACGCATTTAGTGCACCCGTCAAGTCGAACTGTTCGATCGACTGACTGCCATAGGTGCCGATAAAATCTGCAACATCGATCGCCAGTGCCGATTCGTCCAATGTTGGTGGTGTTTCACCGACGCGGCGGATTAAGCGAATCAACCGGTTTTGGTCTCCACCGGAGATCGCCAACAACATGTCTTCGATGTTTTCACGAAGGGAATCATCGAGTCTGCCAGTCATGCCAAAATCGAGAATCCCAAGCCGTCCGTCCTCTAGGCAGAATAGATTCCCTGTATGAGGATCGGCATGAAACAATCCCTCTTCGAAAATCATCGCGAGATAGACATCAGCGATCGTTTGTCCGAACTGTTCACATTTAGCGGCATCTAAACGCATCGGGTTTTCAGTTCCGTTGCGATTGATTGCGATGCCGTTCGGAGTTTCGTTCGCTCGAGCTTCCTTCTGTTCTTGCAGCATGTCCGCCAGCGACCGGCCAACAAGCTCATCCATCACCAAGACGCGTCGTGTGCATAGCTCTGGAACTGGCCTTGGAATGACGACTTTGGAATCGTGTCTTTGCGTCCATTCGCAGAAATGTTCCAGCGTCTGCCGTTCCCGACTAAAATCCAGCTCGCGGGAAATCATCGGAGCCAATTGGCGGACAACGTCTGAGGGACGCCAGGCGGCTAGTGTCTCAACGCGTTCGGCCAGGTCTGCTAAACCGCCTAGCAGTTCGATGTCCTGCTTGACGATTTTTTCAAGCCCAGCCCGTTGGACTTTGATGACGACGTACCGGCCGTCATTGAGGACCGCGCGGTGAACTTGCCCAATCGATGCGCAAGCGAGCGGCGTTGGCTCGATGCTCCGAAAGTGGACCTCGTAGTCGTCTCCCAGTTCAGCGGCCAGTGACTTTCGAACTGTTTCGATGCTGTCCGGTCGCACATCGACTCGCAACTTTTTCAGTTCTTCGCTAATCGAAAGGCCGACCAAATCGGGGCGTGCTGCCAGAATTTGCCCCAGCTTGATAAAAGACGGCCCCAGGTCCGTCAGTACCATTCGCACACGTTCTTCACGGCTGAATTGTGACAGCGGAGTCCCGCGATGATCCTTGTACCACTGGCTAAAGGGCAAACGTTGGTGTTGGCTTAACCAATCGGCCAACCCGTATCGCTGCAATACGGCCAGAATCTCACGCCAACGACGCAAGTTTCGGTACAGCTGTGGGATGGCGGTGATTTTCATACGTGGCGTCGATGGCGAACTGGCCTTCGACAAGGCGTTTGTGAATGTGGGCTTTAGCGTGCAACTTCGGTTCGCCGCACAACAAGACTGGACTGTTAGCCCGGCTGAAGAACACGCGAACTTCATTGCATTGTAAACGGGCCCGAATTTCTTTCGATCTGGGGGAAAGTTCGGTGGTTTTAAAGGCAAAAAATAGCTGCCAATCGATCGGTTAAACTAGATCGTCCGATTATCTTTCCCGTCCAAGTTGTCATTGGTCGGTCGTGTTAGTCGTGTGTAGCAGTCAATATTGAGACCCGAAATAGCCAAGCCCATAGGCTGCCGCTCCAATTTCAGGTGCAGAACAGGTCCTGTGAATGTCTGAAGCCCCACCCATCGAGCCCCCCTCCCCAGAAGACAGGTCTGCAGGCGGCGTCCCAAGTGCAGCAAATTCCTCTGCAAATGTTGCCGCAGTTGCGGATCTTGCAAAGCGACTGATCGGGAACGTCGAGCACGCGATTGTTGGCAAACGAAAGCAGTTGGTTCTTTCGCTGGTAGCGTGGCTCAGCGGAGGACACCTGTTACTGGAAGACGTTCCGGGGGTTGCTAAAACCATGTTGGCTCGGGCGCTGGCGAAGAGTGTTGGCTGCACGTTTAAGCGTGTTCAATGCACACCGGATTTGCTGCCCAGTGACGTGACTGGCACTTCGATTTTTAATCAGAAGTCCTCCGAGTTTGAATTCCGTCCGGGGCCTGTCTTCACGCAGATACTTCTCGCCGACGAAATCAATCGCGCGACACCGCGAACCCAAGCTTCGCTGTTGGAAGCGATGGCAGAGTCTCGTGTCACGGTGGATGGGACAACGCACGATTTAGACGCTCCTTTTCTTGTCATTGCGACGCAAAACCCGGTCGATCACGAAGGAACGTTCCCGTTACCAGAAGCCCAACTCGACCGATTTTTGATGCGTTTCAGTCTTGGGTACCCATCGATGGAAGAAGAGTTGCGTATGCTGGATTTGCTTCAGCACACGCATCCGGTTGATAAGTTGCAGGCCGTCGCGACGGCTCAGGAATTGATCTTGGCGCAACAGGAAATCCGCAAGGTTCATGTTGATCCCCGAGTCCGGCAGTACTTTTTGCAGATCATTTCTCAGACGCGGCAACATCCGGATCTAGCTCTTGGCGGAAGCCCCCGAGCGTCGATCGCGTTATTCCGTTGCGGACAGGCGATGGCAGCGATTCGCGGGAAAGCGTTTGTCAGTCCGGACGATATTAAGCGGGTGTTGGGGCCCGTGATGAACCACCGATTGATCATGCAACCCGAAAGTCGGCTTCGTAAATTGACGACCGAAAGCGTGCTCCAAGAGATCGTGAGCGAAATCGCCGTTCCAACGATTCAGGCCTGAGAGAGTTTAGAAGGAAGCGTCACAGGGACTGTGATGGGGACGATTGGTGCGTCCCCAAAGTACCCGTCACGCTCCGTCGTGACGCACCTGTGTCCCACCCCAACAAACCAACGCCCGGCATCACGGGGACCGTGATGGGTACGATTGGTGCGTCCCAAAAGTACCCGTCACGCTCCGTCGTGACGCACCGGTGTCCCACCCCAACGAACCAACGCCCGGCATCACGGGGAACGTGATGGGTACGATTAGAGTGCCCCCAAAGTACCCGGCACGCTCCGCCGTGCCGACCGGTTTCGCAGCTCATCGGAGACAGCTGCGTGCATCACGGGGACCGTGATGGGTACGATTGGTGCGACCCCAGAGTCCCCGGCGCGCTTCGTCGTGCCGATTCTCCCGACTCCGCCTCATCATCGAATCCCCTTCCCCACCTTTGCCCTCATTGTGAAATCGGCTTTGATCCTTTGTAATGGTGGTTCGTTGAGTGGTGTTAGCCCCACGTCCGACCTTTGCGGATCTGGAGAACTTGCGTGGCCGAGAAAACGAAGGATCGACTATCGTTGCATCAACAGATCTCTGTCGATGGCAACGTGGTGCACGAAGTTGGCGAGCAGCCTTTGGTGCTGCATTCGAAACTTGACGGTCCGATCGCGGAGCTGAGCTTTCTGCGTCGCAGTTTGCTCTTCGCCGAACTATCGATGATCGCATACAACGACGATGCCGAAGCGAGAGCGGCAGCATCTGTCGTCGGTTTTGATGATGTAACGATGTATGACCGTGATGGCTCGCAAGCCTATCGGTTCCGCAACGAACACGATTGCGTGATCGCTTGCCGTGGAACGGAGCCAACGGAATGGAACGATATCAAGGCCGACGCGAATGCCGCCAGCGTGCTTGCGGAAACTGTTGGACGCGTGCATCGCGGCTTTAAAAGAGAGGTGGATGACCTATGGCCGATGATCGAAACAGCTTTGCTGGATAATCGGCAACCGCTCTACTTTTGTGGTCACTCGCTCGGTGGAGCGATGGCGACGATATCAGCCGGTCGGTGTTTTCTTTCGCACATTGCCAGCAGCCCAGAAGAGCTGTTTACGTTCGGAAGCCCACGCGTTGGCGACAAGCGTTACATCAACTACGTCCAACTAGATCACTATCGATACGTTAACAACAACGACATCGTGACGCGTGTTCCCCCTAGTTTGTTGGGGTACCGACACAGCGGTTCCGAAGTCTACTTTGATCACAATGGTCGAATTCGGAAGTTGGGAGTCGTTTCTAAACGACGCGACAAATGGCGGGGGTTCATTCGCTCACTAAAGCGTTGGAAGATTGATCATTTTTCCGATCACTCCATCCATCGCTACATCGATGCATTGATTGTCGCGGTGCAAAAAGAAGATGATGAAATTGCCGTCGGAGGCACTTGCAAGCCCGCGGCCGCGTACGCTGATACTGAAGAACAGCACTTGTAGCGGATTGTTAATTCTTCGGTTGGGGCTCAGATGATGTCACTTTTGACTCCTCAAGCCAAGCGTGAAAGAACGATGCGTCCATGTAGTGAAAGACGGCAATTGGATATCGGCAAAATATCTGGGCTCAGAGGTCTGTACCGCCAGGGCCCGTAGGCCTGAGCCTGCCGGATTGTCCAGCATTGAAGTTCGGACGCTTTGGGTTTCGCATTTGCCGCGGTGATCGGCCAAAGACGCTGTCGTTTCGAACAAGATCCGCTTGTCATTGCCGTTTGACTTTTTCGCTGGGCGGTTGGTCAATTGTCGTTCACTTCAATCATTACCTCCAACGCGTCAAAATTCGTTTTCTGACGCTCCAGCCCGCGTGTCCCCGCTCACTGTTCCTTGCCATTCTCGCCTACAATGTCGTAGCAAATAAGCCAAGTGCATTGTTGAAGTAGACGCCCCACTGGCGGATCGGCATTTGCAGTGAAGTAATAATCCCAGGCAAGTTAACCAGGTAGGTCAACGTGGAACGGCAGCGGATGCCGCATGGTTCAAACCGTGTTCACGAAGACAGACCGAATGTGCTGGGAGAACTTACCAAAACTCGCGTTAGTTCAGCATCGCTGGACTCCGCGTCCCGATCGGCTAGTCAATTTGCCAGAACCTGATGTCACAAGAAAGCGATCAACCGAACGAAGAAGGACAAACCGATTCAATTCCGACGCATGTCGAGATTGACGGAATTCGATTGAAGCTGGCGAAGCCGTTTCGCGACGATGCGAAATGGATCGGTCAGGGCGAGATCCTTGAACAGCTGTTGGCGTGCTGGATTTCCATCGACAAAGCTGACCTCCCACTAACGCCGCGGTTGGTTGGCGCACCCGGTGTTGGAAAAACACAACTGGCGATCGCGGCGGCGAAAGCTCAAGGACGCCCGCTGTTTATTTATCAATGCACGGCGGATACGCGACCCGAAGATTTGCTCGTCACTCCGGTGCTCAGCCAAAAAGGCGAAATCGCTTACCACGCATCACCGTTGGTCACCGCGATGATCTGCGGCGGCGTTTGTGTGCTGGACGAAGGCAACAGGATGAATGAAAAGTCTTGGGCTTCGTTAGCACCGCTGTTTGATCACCGACGATACGTCGAGTCGATTGTGGCGGGGATCACGATCAACGCACATTCGGAATTCCGTGCGGCAGTGACGATGAACCAGGATGAGTCGACGTTCGAAATCCCCGACTACATCATGAGCCGATTGCAACCGACACTGCCGGTTGGGTTCCCGAACAAGCAGGACGAGATGGCAATCTTGCAATACCATCTGCCGTTTGCCGAAGCGGAGATGTTGGCGATGACGGTTGAGTTTTTGCAGCGGTCACACCAATTGAAATTGGAGTTCTCACCGCGCGACGGCATCAACTTGCTCCGCTACGCGCTCAAACGCATTTCGCAAGATCCGACGCATCCAGTCAGCCGTGATCAAGCTTGGCAGGAAGCGTTGGAAAAGTGCCTTGGGAATGAAGCATTGGATCTCGAAAAGCTATCCCAGCGGAAAAGTCGCACGCTCGGTGGCGATGCAGTTCCACTCGGTTTAGCCGACCTGTTCTTCGATCGAGATGATCCGATGCACCCTGATCGGGACGATGATGACGAGGATGACGACGATTTCAATGTCTGATATTTCGAGAGCAAATCCAGCATCAGGTGCATCCACGACCACTGTGAAAGGCACGGTGGACGTGAAGCAACCGCCGCCCCGCCCCGTCGCGGTCATCGATATTGGCGCGTCCGCGATTCGAATGGCGATCGCCGAGATCCATCCGAGCGGTGAAGTTCGAAAACTGGATCAGCTAATTCAGCCGGTGCCATTGGGGAAAGAGACGTTCGAAACACGGCGGCTTTCCAGACGCAGTATCGAACGCGTTGTCCGTGTTTTGCGCCAGTACCAACGGATCTTATTGGAGTACGGTATCGACCAGCCTTCTGCGGTACGCGTGGTCGCAACCAGTGCTGTTCGGGAGGCATCAAACCGCTTGGCTTTTGCCGACCGGGTTTACATGGTGACGGGCTTGCACGTCGAGCCAATTGACGAAGCGGAAGTCAATCGCATCACCTACATGGGAATTACGCCGCAGCTGCTTGCCGATGAGGAACTTTCCAATGGCAAGGCGATGGTGCTCGAGATCGGCGGCGGCAGCACGGAAGTCCTTGTTGTTCGCAGCGGCAACGTCTTGGCCAGCCATTCGTATCGTCTAGGATCGATTCGAATGTTGCAGACGATCGACCTTGCGCGAGCGGGGGCGAAACGAAGACGTGCACTGCTGGAAAACCATATCAACCGTATGCTGACCCAGTTAAACGAGTTGGTTCGTTCGGAATCTCAATTGAACTTGGTAGCTGTCGGTGGTGACATTCGTCTAGCAACACGTCTGCTCGGACACGAATCGCTCGGTGGCGACTTGGCTAGCGTTTCGGTCGAACGACTCGCTGAGCTGACTGACGAAGTGCTAACGCTGGACGAGGAAGAAATCGTCAAGAAATACGATGCCACGTTCATCGAAGCCCAAACACTTGGACCGGCTCTGCTAGCGTATTCAGCTGTCGCGAGACATTTCTCGCTTGATCGTATCTATGTTAGCGATACGAACATGCGAGATGGCCTGCTAAAGGACATGGCCTCCGGTGGTCGCTGGACGGCGGAATTCCGGAACCAAATTATCCGTTCGGCGCTTTCACTTGGACGTCGTTTTCATTTCGACGAGATGCACGCCCGCAGTGTTGCCGAATTGTCGCGAAAGCTGTTTTATCAGCTACAGTCGCAGCATCGATTGGACAATCGACACGAAGTCATTTTGTATGTCGCGGCGCTACTGCATGAAATCGGGATGCAGATCAATGTCCGAGGGCACCACAAGCATTCGCTTTATATTATCCGGCACAGCGAGCTATTCGGGTTGTCGCAGTCGGAACTGGTCGAAGTCGCTTTGGTCGCTCGATACTACCGGCGCGCGACACCGCAGCCAACGCACGCGGAATACATGTCGCTCGATCGCGAACACCGCGTCATGGTAAGCAAGTTGGCAGCGATCTTGCGAATTGCTGCCGCACTAGACGATACCAGGACCAGTCGAATTCGCGAGATCGATTGCAAGGTCGATAGTAATCGCCTGATTATCGAGATTCCTGGTGTTAACGACGTCTCACTGGAACAGATCGCGATGAAGCAACAAGCGGGCTTGTTTCGCGATGTCTACGGACTTCCTGTTATGCTTCGCGTGAATGGCTGATGCAATATTGTTGCAAGACGTTTCGCATTGCATTGCCCTGAGTTCCTGAAATCGTCTTGGCCTAACCTGGCAATCAGTTTTCGATTTTGATTACGTGTTTGACAGGCTTCATGGCGGCGTGAACTGCCGCTACCAACGGTTCGCGTTCTTGTTCTGAATCCTTGACGGCCTTTTCCATGTTGTCGCGGCCCTGCCGCCCATGAAAGATCTGTTTGATCTGCTTCGTTTCATATTCCTGCTTTGCCGCAACCGCATCGTCGACTCTCGCAAATGCATCGCAAAATGGGTTGTCCGTAAATTCCGCCGCCAAATTGATACCATCGGCCAATTGACGAGCCGAAAAGGTTTTCGATGCGCCGCCCCACGTAATTGTGGCGATCCCATGGACTCCTGTGACTTTCAGTGTCAAACGGTTCAACTTTTCATCAAACGGAACAAACGTCATGCCTGAGCGTACCGAATCATCTCGGTCGATCGGGCCAGGGGCACAGAAGCAGTATCGCTCGCTCGTGACATGGATTTCGCCATGGTTGACGCGCTCGACATGGTGACCACCTTCACCTTTGCCTGATTGGTTTTCTAGATTGACCGAGATCGTTCCCAAGTCACCGTCGAGGCCTAGCGAGGTCAGGAAGGCGTAGGCCATGATTGCATGTCCGGCCCAGTCTGGGTGAATACCATCTCGGCCAACGATTTCGTAGGGTTGTGAACCGTCGCCAAGGTAAAGTCCGGGAGCCGCAACGCGAGCTTTGTACATCGGCCAAAAGACGTCCGCGAAGGCGACTTGTTCGCGCTGAGCAACACCCATCGCGATATCACGCAGTGCACAGAGATGCTGGTTGTGTTCTTCAAGAGTTCCGGATCGTGATTGAACCCAGGTCGCCAATTTGCCGCTGCATCCTGGCGAACCGACAACGACTTTGGCACCAGCGTTTTTCAGTTTTCGCACGATCGCGGTATAGTGATCCTCGTACCACTTCCCGTTGGTGATATCGAATGGTCGATATCTAGCATCGTTCATGCCGTAGCATAGCGTGGCGATGGTGGGATCAAAACGCAGACAATCGTTATCCATCCGCCGAAGGAAACCATCGGTCTTTTCGCCGCTCCATCCATACTGCCGTACCGACACGTTCAAGTCAGGCATGCAAGCGGTCAAGTAAGTCTCGATCAACCTAGAATACATCCGCTGTTCGGTGATCGAATCTCCGACGATGGCCAATCGGTCACCAGAGCGAAGCAGCATTGCACCGGGCTCTGGTGCCTTGCGAGGGTTCAGTTTGACAAAAGCCTCGCCCTCGGGTTTTGCCTCGTATTCATACGGGCCTAAAACGGGCAAAGGCAGCGTTTGCGGTGATACATCCTGCGCAGCTGCAGTCAGCGTAGCGCAAACGAGCAGAAGGGCTGAAATCGATCGCATTGATAAGTCTGGCGGGAAAGATGAGGAAGGTAGGGGATAGGTGGGGATGATCCTCACAACGATGCATGGGTATCTGTTGCACCGCTTTGCTAGATGGTTGCTACGCCACGTGAAGTGGCAGCTAGGCTGGGTTCCATGGTAGTCGACAGACGCCCCATTGGCCGTTGTTTTCGTCGACAGCGACCTCAATCCAGCTCAAATGGTCACCGAATTTCGCTCGTGTTTTATCGCGGACGCGTTCGGCGATGACACGCGCGATTTCTTCAGCGGTCGTGTTTATCACGGGCAACATCACGCAGTCTTCATTGGGGAACACCCAGCGGCGATCGCGGAATCGAGCTGTTGTTTCTTTTTCGTCGGACTCAATTTTGATTTCCGCGTGATCGGTCGGCAGAATGACGTGATGATCCAGCAGCAACGTTTGCTCTAAAACCGCATCACGCAACGCGATAAAGTCCACAACATAGCGGTTCTCATCCAAAGGTCCTTCGACGCTGGCACGGACGCCATAGTTGTGACCATGCAGTCGTTCGCAAATATCGCCGGCGAAGGTGATGAAGTGTGCTGCAGAGAAAACAAATTGCTCTTTCGTAACATCAACTCGAAAGGTCGCACCGTTGTTGGACATAAAAAAGTAGCTCTACTGACAGCGAAGGAGGAAATAGAGTCCGGCGGCAATCAGGTCCGCCGTCGTTCCTGGATTGAGAGGCTTTGGATGACTGGTGCGGAGGAAGTTGTCAAACTGTTCGCAAGCTTTGGCGTCATTGTGATCGAAGTCCGCTTTTGTCATGACTTGCAGCGCGACTTGATCGCCAAATTTTCGAGCGATCAGCGAATCTGGGCGTCGTCTTAGTAATACCAGATGTGCACGAGAGATACCGGTCAATACGTCGCCGGAATCGCCTATACACGTTTCAATGGTTGGCGCGACGACTTGGAGCAAATCTTGAAATCCATCGCTGTAGTTTTCCGCGATTTGATCGCGGGCTCGCGCCGAACGCATCGCTGACATGAAATCCGGTGGTGGCGAATCGGCGAGATCCATGTCATCGACATTTCCCATCCCTCCTGGATGCGCTTGATTGATCGCAGAATACAAGTGGCTAGCGTCTTCGCTATCGAGCTGTTCCAGAAGTTCTGAAATCGCCAGCGACGTCGAGTTGACGTCCTTGGTGAGCTTGGACTGTTGATCGATCTTGACTAAAGGGGCGATCAACAAAAGGATTCCGAGGTTGACGTTGGTACCGATCTGATTCGAGACACTCCGTACCGCACTCAGCACGTCACAACTGAAGCGAGCATCGGGGCTGCGGAACTGTTCGGCTGTGAGATGTGCCGCGGAAACAAAGTCGTTGTAGGAAAGATCGTGAAAACTCTTTCCAGGGTAGACGTTCCCGGCCTTTGGCGCGGTCGCTTCCAAGATGCACGCCCACAAGACGGCATCCGCCGGTGTTGGACAGCGCCAACGCAATGATTCAATCGCGCTAATCACGACTTGTTGTCAGTCGCTATATCGCTCAGAAACGTCTCGATTGCGGAGAGAACCTCCTCCGGCGCGTCTTCGAGAACGTAGTGGCCTGCATCGGGGATCTCTACCGAGCGGGCATGTGGCCAAGCTTTCTGAAACCGATGCAAACAATCCGGTCGGAAGCACCAGTCTTTCATTCCCCAAACCAGTTGTGCCGGAATGTCGGTTAGGTCAGCAAGGGAAGCTTCTAGTTCGGAAAGCGTCTGAAATGTCGGATGAGAAGAGCTCATCGGGATGTCGCGAACGAAGGCATCAATCGCAACGCGGTTCTGCCAACTGTTGTATGGGCGCAGCAGTCCTGCGGCGACTTCGGGATCGAGCTTGTTGCGGTCCATAGCCATCGTGATCGCGGCACGAGCAAACAAGTTCATGCCACGCACCCCTAGCGTTCCGAAAAACGGGATGCGGCATGCGGCGATCCGCCATGGGACGTAAGGTGGCGGGAACGCTCCGGTGTTAAGCAACGTGATTGCAGAAAACCGTTCACGGCATTTCAGTAGCGCGCCCAATCCGATTGCTCCACCCCAGTCGTGTGCTAGCAGCATCACATTCTGCAAATCCAAATGCTCGATCAGATCGGCAAGGTTCTGCTGATGGTCGGCCAGTCGATAGGTGAAATCAACCTGCGAAGGTTTGTCGCTGTCACCACAGCCGATGTGGTCAACCGCGACGACGCGATATTGCGATGAAAATCGTTGGAAGATGTTTCGGTAGTAGTAGCTCCAGGTCGGATTGCCATGCACGCATAAAATCGTGCTGACTTCCGCCTGCTGGGACTGATCCCCTCGGTCGCGGTAGGCGAGTGAATAGGGGCCCGCCTTAAAACGGGAAACCGGAACATCGAATTGATTGGTCAACTGTTGCATTTCGATAGTGTTGCCGGTTTCTTGTCGATCGGGAAGTCGACAGGGGCAACGCATTTCGTACATTACCGTGCGGAACAGCTAAAAAGCCTAGAAAATTCCGTGTTTGGTCTCTCGGACGACGCTAACTCCCACCCGTTTTAATCTTGTGAAGCTGACCCTAGCCAGCATCCGGAAGTTATTTCGCGAAGACTTTAGCGGTGAAGCCCCGATTCTGATTGACCGATCGAACCTGCATGGGGCAATTCGGCATTGGCAGGCAGTGGTTGATGGAATCGAAGGCTGCAATCGTACCAAGCACCCTGGAGACAAAGATTCGCGCTCACGGACGCTATGTCGATTCACGATCCCAGAACCAGAATCCGATCGCAGCCATTGGCGAAGCGAAGAATTTCGCTTGCAATACGACGAGGAATGGCACCTGACGCTGCATTCCTATTGCGGGCATGTCGGTACCAGCCAAGTAAAGACCACCGTCAGTGATGTTGACGAGATTAAACAATTCGTTCGGCACGTCCACCAGCGTTACGCGAGGCAAAAAGCGTCCGCACAGAAACGTGAGAAAGTCCGGCAATTTAAATCAAAAGCCATCTTGGCTCAGATTCGAAAAATCGCCAAAGAGGAAGGGTTTGATTTCGCAGCCACGCAGGACACGGTAAAAGTAAAACTATTCGTCAAATTGGCGTCCCATGAAATGATCGAAATGCATGTGCCGTTCAAGCAGTTCGAGAAAGTGATGCCACGCTTGAAGACAACGATCCAAGATTTGCGACAACTGTATTCCGAAGGCTTGCGATTTAAAATGCAACCTGTCAGTCGCCTTCCGTGGGATCTTGAATGGGTCGATCACGAGAGTTTGTAAATGCAAGCGTGTATGGAAACCTAGATGGTCAACAGTGCCGTCTTTGACCTGCACGCTAATGAAAGAATGCAACGAGTGTTGAGGAGATAACATTGCCGGTACGCATCGATGCAAGCGAGCTCACCGAATTGCTGGAGCTAACGCCTTCGACTCAAAATGTCATGCTTGTCGGACGGCATGGGATTGGCAAGAGTGAGATGATCACAAGTTTCTACGCATCACGCGGGATCCCGGTGATCTCTTTCTTCCTTGGGCAGATGAGCGACCCGGGGGATTTAATCGGTTTGCTGCACAAGGACGAAAGCACGGGCCGAAGTGAGTTCTTGCCGCCCTACTGGTGGCCTGCCGATGGCAAGCCCATCGCGTTGTTCCTAGATGAGCTTAACCGAGCGCGGCCGGAGATCCTTCAGGCGGTCATGGAACTGGCGCTGAACAAGACTCTCGCTGGCAAAAAGCTTCCCGAAGGAAGCGTCATTGTGTCGGCGGTAAACGATGGCGACGAATACCAATTAACCGATCTCGATCCAGCCCTGGTGTCGCGTTTTAATCTTTACGAGTTCGCGCCGACTGTGGAGGATTGGTTGGTCTGGGCCGAGAACGCAGATGTCGATCATCGCGTTATTCAATTCATACAGCAACAACCTCAGTTCCTAGATGGCGCTGGGCTGAACGAGGGCGGAGCATCAATCGAGACACTATCGGGACTCGTGAAGACCCCGGACCGTCGATCATGGAAACGTGTCAGTGATCTTGTGAAACCAATCCAGGGCGTCACAGACCGCCATTGTAAATTGATCGCTGGAATTGTCGGTTCGGCCGCGGCGACAGCATTTCGCAAAAGTCTTGCCACACAGTTGCCAGTCACGCCGGCCGATGTCTTGCTGGAGCTTTCGAAACACCGCAAGGTGCTCAACTCGCTCGGACTGGCAGAGCTTCTATTGTTGAATGAGCAAGTTTTGTTGTGGATTTGTACAGACAAATGTCCCGCGAAACATCTCGATAAAGCCAGAAACGGACTCTTGGGCTACTTGAAATTATTGCGGAAACGCAAGCTTGATGAAGCCGTTGCTCATTTTGTCGCGATGTTAGATAAACCAAAGTTTGAACCGGTCATGGGATTTGTTTCAGAGTCACTAGAACTGACCGAACTTCTGACCAGCTACATGGAAGGTATCCGAATCGACTGATTTAGGATTGCCATGAATTCACAAGCTTCCAACAAATCGTTTGCGCGTTTAACGGCACGGGAAAGGATCACTCAGGTGGTCGAGACGTGGTTCCTTACCGAGCCGCTCTTATTTGCCGCATGGACGATCCATGATGTGCAGCCCCAGCCACACATTGAAACGGTTCGTGTCGCGAGAGGAAAAGTTGAATTCAATCCGATGTTCATCTTATCCCTTCGTCGCGATCAGCTGCGCGAGGTTTTGACATTTGAAGCGATGCGGATTCTGTTGGGACATCCTTATGAAAGGCGTAAGCCGAATCCGGACTTGTCGTATATGGCGAGCAACCTAACTGTGCAGGAATGTGTTCGAACGAACTTGCCGATCCCTCGCGCCAAAGACATATTCGGTTCTGACGAATTCAGTGACCAATATTTCGAATTTTACTACCGTGAATTGTTCGAGCGGCAGCAGAAGGATGAGCCGGACGAGCAGCCCCCAGAGCAACGCGAAGATAAACTTCAAAATAATGATCGTGATGAGGCTTCCACGAACGACTCAAGCGATCCGGCCACGGACTTAACACAGGCTTCAGAAGATGAAGCAAACTCGGATGCTGAACTAGATCTCAGTCAACGGGACAAAACCAACGACGCCACGGATGCCGATTCCTCGAGTCCTGAATCCGAGTCAGGAAGTTCTGACGGTACCGAGAAGGGATCTGTTCCTCTTCAACGGTATGCAGATGCGGAGCAAGTCGGAACCGAAAATGCTGCCCAATGGGATAGCGACGAACTTCTTAAAGACGAGATCAACGCGGCGGTGCGCGAAGCCGCCGAGACAAGTGGCTGGGGAAGTATCGGCGGATCGGCCAAGGAGCAATTGCTCGCGACTTTAAACCCTGTGATGGATTATCGCGGAGTTTTGCGACTGTTCCGCCAAAATGTGCTTTCTGTTAGACGTCGATTGACACGAATGAAACCGAGCCGGCGTTATGGATTCGCCCAAATGGGAAGCCGGTATGACGTGACAACGAAGCTTCTATTTGCCGTCGACGTTTCCGGTTCGATGAGCCGTTCCGATTTGCAACTAGGATTTTCGGTTGTCGGCAAATTCTTTCGATACGGTGTCGAATCGGTCGATGTCTTGTGGTTTGATGAGGAGCTGCGGTCCGAAGCAGTCACGATTCGGCGGGCACGACGGCAATTTGAAATCACTGGCCGTGGTGGCACAAATTTCCAGCCCGTGATGGATTACATCGATCAACATCCAAACTATGACGGGCTGATCATTTTCACCGATGGCTATGCACCGGTGCCTCAAAAACCGCAGAACGCTCGAACCAAGGTGCTATGGCTATTTCGTGATGAACACACCTACCAAAAAATGAACGCGGCACTGAAAGGGTTCGGAAAGTCGGCGTATATTCACTCCGAACGCTCAAAGCCACGCCAATCATTGTCGCCATTCACGCCGTGAAGGTCGTGTTCTATCCCGCTGATATTGTGGAACGGGGAGCCAATTTTTGAGAGATCAGGGCTGAAGATCAACATCTCGCTACGCCACCGTGCGATGAACGGACGCAAAAGGTGAACGGCATAACGAATTGTCGACCACAGAAACTATTCCGTTATTGCTTTGATCATTTCAATCGCCTTTTGAGCTGCCTCGGCTGTTTTGGGATCCTGGGACGATGCTAACTTCGCTGACGTTTTCAAACAGGCAATGAGAGTCTCGCTGCGTTCGGCGTCGAACTCGTCTTGGTATTTTTCTTTGACCTGAAGCATTCCTTCGACGGTATCGAGATCTTTCACCGACTCAAGGGCAGAGCGTTCCCAGAACATCAAGCTATACATGGCGATAGCGTTTGCACGAGACTTCAAAAACGGTGAAAGCGAATCGGTATCACGGACCAGTCTCGCGAATCGATAGGCGAGTTCAATCGCTTGGCGTTCGTTGCGATTGGAAAGGATCCGCTGCGCGTCATCGAGAAGCTGCGCCAGTTGCCGGGTTTCACCTTGCGATTGTGGCTGCAAATGGTTGAGTAGCAGCCGGGCACCGTCCTGAAGGTCTGCAACCTTGGTGTTCGAGATCGACGATTGCTGAGACATCGCAAGTCGTTCACTGAGTTCGAAGATCGCTCGTGTTGAGATTTTGGAAAGCTGAACAGCTTCCTGTGACTCTTCGGAGAATTGCGGAAGTTTTGGCCGTCGCCCTACGATCGTTTCGATCACATATGTGAAAAGTTTTGGGTCTTCCGAACGGGTCACCAAATCGGTGAGCGTCCCCATCGTTCGCAGAAACTCCGACGCTGTACCCGCATCACCGCAACGCTTTAGACCTTCGATTGATTGAGAAAACCGCGCGTTCTCGCCGAGAACCAAAATTGTTCCCCATAGCAAATGGACTCGGCCGGGATGATCGGCAAGTTCGCTCGATGCGACTAAGTCCATAATCTGTTCGGCCATTCGCAACGCATCGCTGCTGTTGCCGCGAGCTTGCTCGATTTGCATTTTCCAGACCAACCATTCGGCCGCAATAAATCGGTCCTCGTCGAATTGCTGGTCGGTGGGTGGCACGTCAAAGGCATCGGCCGCCTGATCCAGAATCGCTTGTTTTTCACTGCCGGTGTAAAAGCTGGCGCGTCGAAATAGTGCTCGCCCCAGCGAGAACTGCGCTTTTAGATCCTTCTGGCCGGTGTCCATCGCTTTCTGAAACGCTTCGACCGTCAAGTCAAAGAACCGCTTTCGGCGTTCGACTTCCTCTTCTGTGTCGCCGGCGGAACAGTAGAAAGCGATGTCTTCGCAAATGTTTCCTTTCGTGGTCCAAGTTCCGGCAAGTGTCCAGGTAACGAATTCGCTTAGATTTGGTTCGTAGCTATCTAAGGCGGCGGTAATTTCTTCGAAAGATGACTTCAGTATCGGCAGCTTGATTGCAACATCGTCCGATAGATAGGCGAGTCGGACACCGATCGCAGCGGCATCGACCAAAGCTTCGAAACGTTGAGCTTTCGATCGCACCGTCATGTTTTCAGCCGTAGCGATTCGATTCACAGCCTGTTGATAGAGCGATCGTGCCATCGCGAAATGGTCCGATTTTTCGGCCGGGTCATTGGTCGCATCTCCGATTAACCGGTAGGCATCGGCACGCCAGCGAGATTCCATGACCGGAGTCGCACCCATTGCTGCGGATCGATTTGCAAACCGAAGCATGGACTCTCCGTCTCGCTTTTCCATTGCGAAGAAAGCTTGAGCGATGCGGTTCAGGTATTCACTGCGATGATCCGGATCAAATTGTGGATCTTCTAAACTCAAAAACGTGGTCGCAATGAGGATTCGAAGTCGTTGATCGGGATCATCCTCGTAAAGCTTGACAACGGTTTGGTCGGTGTAGACCGTTGATGTCAGCTTGCAGAATAGTTTGGTGATGTCAGCATCAGTCGTTGGTCCGGATGACGGCTTCGGAATGATGTCGTTGGACTCAAGATGCATTTGAGGGATCAATACCGTTTCGATGGTGGGCTTGATCACGTTTTTCAGCAGATGGGATTTTGTAACCGACTCTCCCTTATCGGGACCGAACTGTTCCATGCCAAAACGATTGAGAAGCTTGATGGTTGGCTTGAACACCAACTGATTGGCAATGAGCCTCTTGGCTTCTGTGTCGGATGCTCTTTGGAAGTAGCTCATCGCGACGCTGTGAATTGCGAGGTCCAGTTGACTGGAATCCGGGAGCGAAGGCAGATTCAATCGGTAAGCCTGGCCAAGACGATTTGGTATTCGAACTGTTTCCGGATCGCCAGCACTGAGGGCTACCGATTGGATCAATCGTTCGCATTCGAGCTGAAGTGAAACTTCGTCTTGGATGTGGTCATTGAAAAGTTTGCCGACACGTAAATAGTCGAACGCTCGTGTAAGCTTTGCGTCCTGCGTTGTTCCAGGGCGATATCGTAGATTCGCAATTTCGTCATTTCGAATGTCGGACAATTCGATTGCTTTTAGCGCCATCATGTCGGCCCCGTTTTTCAATCGCCAATTGTCCAGAAGCTCAATTGCCACACGAGATTTATTTCGCAGTGTAGAGCTACCAGGATCAGTTGCCTCACCATTGATCGCAGCGACACAGCACTGCAGAAACGGATGATATGCGTTAGAAACGAGGTCTAGTATGGATGACTGTCCATTGCCAATCGCATCGCTTGCCTCTGCGAGTTGGTTTTTACCGCCGCCACGTATCATGCTCTCGATTCGCAACGCGCCGGCCAAGCAGCGGTAACGTTCGCTGGAACTGACTCGATCGATGCAGGTAAGCAGCGTTGGGGCGATTTCACCGCTACGCGAAACCACATCGTCACTGGGCAGTATCAATGCGGCCGCCAAGGGAACCGCAAACGCGGCCGGAGAAACCTGGACACCGAACTGTGTTTCGATAGCGAGTAGCGATTCGACTTGTCGCTTGAAATCGATCTGATTTGGCGTGAATGAATTGGCGAGCAGTTCTGCGTTGGTCGCACGGATAAAACTTTCGATGACCGGTCCAATATTTAAAGACCTGACATTGGCGAGCGTGATCCCGCTGGTTTCCAAAGCAACACGCAGTTCTGGCATTGCCGTTTGCTTAGCACGAATCTGGTTCAGCGTGTGAACAAGGCTCACCAACGTTTTTCGAGGGGCATCGAGATTGGACGCGGTATCCAGTTTTTGCAGCAGTGCTGTCGTGGTCGACCAGTCGTTGTCAATAATCGATTCTCGGAGCCGAGCGATCAGACGGTCGGTCTCTAGCAGAGGGAAGTCGCTTCGGACTTCATCTAAAACTGAGTTGGCGATATTGGAGTTGGTGACAACTCCGGTCGCCACCGGTTCGACGGCACTAATGTATTGATCGCGGATTTTTAACCAGCGTGACAGGTAAGGTTCTAGCCCACTGTCGAGTCCGACTAGCTTTTCTGCTCTTGCGAAGTCCGCCCTCAGGTCATCAGCCAACCAATCGTTGACGGTCCAGGATTGAATCGGTTGGCCAATGGTATCCGCCACAGCAACGAGTAAAGCACACAGCGGAGTGCTTAACGAATCGGCTTGATCAAACGTTGGCGACTGTTCTTCTAACGCGGTTCGTACGGTTTGAATATCGTCGCGAATGATTGCTGAATCCTCTAGAAGTCTCCAGCGGAGATTCGCTGCGGCTAGCAGTTGATTGAACTGACGATGGGATTCAATAAGTTCTTCGTTCTCGGAATCAGACCACTGCTGCATTCCATTGTTGATCGATTGCTTGACGGATGCCTGCTGTTCGGTCGGTGATTCGGCATCGACGTTTAGCATTTGGAAACAGTCATGCAGTGCAGACCGTTTGTCAGAATTGCGAATCGACTTTCCAGACGCTTCGATTTCAGCCAGCGTCTGATGAACTCGGTTGACTAGACGGTCGGCCGCATTTGCAAACAGCAGTTGACTACTGGTGCGCAAATCCACCTCGTTGTTTTCAGTCAGCGAAACCGGCGCACTGGATGCAAGATCACCGGCTTCGCTTAAGACCACATTGATCAACGTGAAGCTCGACTCGGCGAATGCCTGTTGATCCGTGCGGTCGTAGCTTGCTTGCGTTCGGGCAAGCAATTCACGAGCGGTATTGATCTCACCTTGATTAACAAAGCTATAGAAGCTCTCAGGGAAAAAATACCACCACGAGGTGACTCCGATTGTCGAGACTAGCAGAAGTGTGGCGATCGTGGACAGGATGCGAGTGACGGTGATGCCGCCGCTTTTCTCGACTCCTGACGCGACTGCCAGTGCCGTGATCATATCGCTGCAAGAACGGTAGCGTTTCTTGGGATCACGCTGCAGTGCCTTTTGAAGGACTTTCCGTTCCGGCGGCGTCAGCGCCGTCAAGTCAAGATTGCCCGTTGACTTTGCCGCGATCATGCTGGCATGGGTTGTCACATCAAATGGAAGCAACCCAGTTCGCAACTCGTAGTAGGTGACGGCGAGTGAATACTGGTCGACATAGAGGTTTTCGCCTGATGTGGTCGAAAGGTGCTCGCCTTCCAAAATCTCTGGCGATGCATAGGCGGGTGTCGCGTGAGTCTGTTGTGTTGCGCGGACATCACGTTCAATCTTTTTGGCCAGACCAAAGTCACAGACTTGTGCTTCGCCACCAACCAATAAAATGTTTTGCGGTTTAATGTCAAAGTGGTAGACGTCATGCTCGTGGTTGAGCAAGTCGATCGCGCTAGCGGCCGCACGCAAGTACCGAATCGTTTCCTCCGGTTCAATCCCCAAAGGAGTTTCCAAGTCCGACGGCGGAAGCCCGGCTTCTTGGCGGACGTATCGCAAGCGGTCATAGAGCGTGCAGTCACCGAGCCCCATGACGACGATCAATTGCTCGGCAGTGATTCTTCGCTTGGGCGGTTGATTATCCGGAGACTCCAGTGGCTCGCTGATTGCAGAGTCCGGTGACAGACCAAACGACGGATCGAAAGAACCGTGCATGGTTGGATCGATCGCCATCGTTCCGCCAATTTCGGCATCCGAAGGTTGAGACGCGCCGGGCGGTGAAGGAGGCTGATTTGTGGTCCCAGGAAATGGGTTTGGTGGAGCCGAATGGACCGAATCCAGGGTTAGTTCTTCCGTCTCGCCATCGGCCAAGATTCGACCACTGGCGTCCTTGGTCCAAAACCCAAATAGCGGGCAGAGGTTCGGGTGGTGAACGTCCCGAATGGTTTTGAGCGCCTTGAGCTCCTTTCGTCCTCCGACGTCTTTCAGGGAGCGAACGATTTTAAGTGCAACCTTGATTCCGCCAGCTGCTTGTGCCTGCCATACGTCCCCAGCCATTCCACTGCCCAATGGGGCGATCAGTGTATATCCGGGGACGATTTCCATTCCTGGTTGGAATTCGACAGGTGGAGGACTGGTCATCAGACGTAATCAAATGTGAGAGCTGAAAACAACAGTATGCGGATAAGGAAGGCGGGAGGTCCAGATTGTTTCAATCGCGTCCCTACAAGTTAACACGACCATTGGATCGACGATGTTGCAAAAAGGCAACGTGTCTTGTTTGACACCCCACCCCCGCAACCTAAGTTTGATGCGAAACCGCAACGTCTGCGGCGAAAACTCCACATCCGATGATCTTGTCCGGAGCGAGACACCATGTTTGCCGCTAGATTCTGGGGCTCATTTGCTACCGCTATCGTGTTGTTGCCATCCATCGCGCAGGCTTGTGATGATTGTGCAAAATGTAAAGGCACCGGGTGGTGCACCAAGACCGTTCAGGTCCCTTGCACCGTGATGAAGACAGTCACGGAAACCTGTTATCGCGAGGAACAGCGTGTCGAGACGGTTCTGGTTCCCAAAACGATCAATGTTGAGAAAGAAATCCCCTACGAGTACAACGCTTTGGTCTGTGTCGAAAAAGTCGACGAACAGGTTATCGAGGTGAAAACACCAAAGTTTCGCTGGGTTGAACAAGAATACGAAATCATGGTACCGGCCAAAGATACGGTTACCAAAGTGCGGAAGCGAACTGAATGTGTACCGGTCGTTGAACAGCAAACCTGCATCGAAGATCAAGGATGCTGGAAAATCGAAATGGTGGCGACAGCTTCGTGCGGCGGATGCAAGTGCACCGAAAAGAAGGTTTGGTGCCCAAATCCGGTGGAGGTCACTAAAGACGTGACGGTGATGAAAGAGGTTTGTGTCGAAGAGCCTTACACCTGCGAAGTCGATATCATGGTTCCATACAAGAAGACTCGCAAGGTAAAGGAGTACTTCACCAAGACGGAAACAAAGACGATCAAACACCCCTATAAGACGATGGAGTACCGAAAGAAGACCAAGATGGTCAAGGCTTGCATCCCCGAATGTGTTCAGGTCGAACAGGAACGCACCATTACTGTCAAAGTCCCATACACCGTCGAGAAAGAAGTGCCATGCACGGTGATGAAGACGGTCGAACAGTCTTGTGCGTGCAGCTGCGGATGCGGCGTCTAATGATGTGTTGATGCCCAGTTTTATCTTTTACAAAGTCGCCTCCCGCTCCGAAATGGCCGCGCGAAAGAACGCTACCTACACGGAGTCAATGGCGACCATAGAACGACGGTTGGCGACAAGACACCTGCGATCGCTGGATGACGCGATCTGAGATCATGTGTGGTCAATTCACTTTGCGAAACACATTTACTGCGAGACCGCTTCACTGTGACTTGTTGCGTATTCCGGCAAGGTGTCCAATAGAATCTGGTCGATTGTTTTTCGCAGCATGGGAGTTAGGTGACGGTATTCGTCTGCTTGTTCTCGGCCACCTAAAATCGCAGCCAACCGCTCCAAAACTTGCTTTCGCGTGATCTCCGGAAGTCCCGCGAAGGCGTCTGAATAAATCAGGTAGCTGCATGGGTGTTTGAAAAGTCGAGTTTGCAGGTCGAATTGACGAAGCGATCGGCCTTGCGAATCCAGTTTTCCCTGGCTTTCAAATTCAGTGGCGTAATCTGTTGTGCCGGTGACTTTATCCGTGAGCTGAAATTCTTCACAGAACAGCAGATAGTACAGCAGGTCGTCGACAACCGCCTTGATCCGGCGATGGGCGCTGTCACTAATAAAGCCCTCTGGACGCTCAAGCAGTTCATTCATTTGAAAAGACTGATGCAGCGCCAGACGCGTTTCATAGTTCGCCGCAGCGATCGCATTGTGCATCTGGGTTTGATGCTCCAGCACCATCAGCGCAACGATATCGCTATGTGGCGTTAGGTAAGTCTCGGTGCGGAAATGCTCGGTAAGGTTGGGAACGTTCGCACCTGGTTCTCGATCGAACGTCGTTTCGTCCCCCATACAGATGGTGTTTCCCATGTGCTTCATTTCGCCGTGTGAACCGGTCACGTACCAACCTCCCCAGCGATCTTTGAACTCGCTGGTGTGATCGGTAGTGAACGTTCCGCTGCCTAATTTTGGGCGACCAGCCGCATCGGGAAAGACACTGCGAACAAGGTATCCTGGGATCCCTTGCGTTCGACTTGACGCGTGACAAGACAAGCATCCGCCTTTGTCGCGGACGAAACGTGGTCGAGCGGATTGGTCCTGTTCGAGCGTGTAAAACGTTGCCCCCTGATTGGCATCCGTTGCCGCTATCTCGATCACATCGCCGCGTTGACAGTATCCAACATAAACGTCGTCGTTAAAATAAAGTGACCGAGGTCGACGCGGTGAGATCTTCGAAAGCTGCAAGCTCGTTTTTGAAAAGACCAGCGACTGCGAGTTGATCGGGATTTCAAGTGCTTTCAGTAGCGAGATCAGGTAGCCATATTGCTCGTCAAATTCGAGCGAGGCTTCGCCGGTTTCTAGCTTTCGCTGCAATACTGCAACGCGATCGTTGACCTCGGCGTTAAGGTAGTCAATTGGCGGACGTTCGTAGGAAACTCGCTGCGCCGATGCGGTGATTGCGAAACCAAAGAGTGTCGCAGTCCAGAACGCAACTTGAAGGCAGAGCTTCTTGCGATCGGTTTGTAGAATGAGGCGGGGCATCGAACAACTCTCGGCGTCGACGGTTCGTCAGATGATCAGGTGGGACGGTGCGCAAGCTTGACGAAAACTGCACCCAAGGGTACAGATATAAGGTGGCTAGGTCAAGTTGCGAGCCGCAAAGTCTTTTTGCGTTCCGGTCTGTTTGATTCTGATTTGCCGCGATCAACCGTGGTCAGATGGTTAGCCGGAGCTGCCTCGTGATTGCGACTTTTGATTGAAGGATTTTCGACCATGCTTTCCAAGACGGCAGAGTACGCTCTTCGTTCGATTCTTTGCCTCGCCAGCCGAGACAGTGCGGCTTCGGCAGACACTTTGGCTACAGAGACAAAAGTGCCGAGGCGGTATTTGACGCGAGTCTTGCAGGATTTGGCGAGCGCCGGTTTTGTGACATCGCGTCCTGGCCCTGGCGGCGGGTACGTGCTTTCCCAGCCGACTGATACGACGACCATCCTGGATGTGATCAACGTTGTCGATCCGATCAAACGAATCAAAGCGTGTCCGCTGGGGCTGAAAACGCACACCGAGCTTTGCCCGCTTCACGCAAAGCTTGACCAAGCCTACGCGGATGTCGAGTCAGCGTTTTGTAGCGTCACGCTTAAAGACCTTTTGGAGTCGACCAGTTCGATCATCCCGCTTTGCGAAAGTGCAGAATAGTGCGTGGGTCCAACGTGAGTTTTAGCTTAGCCGAACGGCGTTAGCCGCGGTTCCGTCCGTGTTGGATCTTGGTTTGATAACCGGGGCTAACGCCATTGGCTAATGGGTGAAGTCAGGCAACACCGCGCCTAACGGTCTGCGGCTGATGAGAAGTGATGCTCCGTCGTGCAAGGCGGATAGCATGGAAGCAAGTTAGATTGTGAGCACAAAAACAGAGGTTCGCGATGCCGGCAATCAGCTTGGTGATCTTCTGTAGACAAGGAAACGAATTCGTTCCGCACCAATCGTCTCTTCTCTCTCACCCTCAACTCAAATCTGAAAGGAAGGGCGTCATCCAATTCAGCATGCGTGCGACCACCTGTCGCGTTTCAATTCGACCGACACCTCGTTACCTTACGAGGTTACGCTAATTCAACCCTTCGATCGATCTGGGCAGGAACGATATGCAGATGATTGATTCGAGTGAGATCGAGGCGATCGAGCAATGCCCAGCGCGTCGCATGTGAGTGCACGGATTGGCTTGCATTATTAACCGAATAGGAACGTCATTATGAATGCGAAACGAGTTCAAAGTATTCGATGCGTCGCATGTTTGGCCCTGGTCACATTGGTATTGGGCTGCCGCAAAGACGTGACAGAATCACCCGCTGCATTGCAAACAGAAACGGGTGAGGCCGTCACCATTGTTGCCGATTCGCAGCCCACCGAAGAGCAACGAGCTGAAATGATTGCCTCCAAGGATGCGTTGTTTCAACAGTTGTCTACAAAGCTAATGTCGGCGATGGCGGAGGGTCCGGCGACAGCCATTGCAGTTTGTCAGAAAGAGGCTTCCCAGATCGCGAACGCTGTTGGGAAACAGCACGGTGTAAAGATCGGCCGCGTGGGCGTTCGCCTTCGCAATCCCAACAACACTGGCCCCGACTGGGCGACATCGATGATCGCCTCAAAGCAAGACACTCCGGTATTTGCCAAGTTGAGCAACGGAAACGCTGCGGCGTTGCTTCCGATCAAACTGCAAGTCCAATGTTTGATGTGTCATGGTCCAAATGACCAAATCGCACCGGTCATTCAAGATCAACTCGCTAAGTTGTATCCAAGCGACGAAGCAACCGGTTTTCAGGAAGGCGAACTGCGTGGTTGGTTTTGGGTTGAAAAACCACCTGCCGGAACGCAGAGCAAAACGGACATCTAATCGTAAGAAAGCAAGTCGATGAGTACGAACCATACCAGTGGTGTGCGACAGTTCGCTAACCTTGGAAAGTGGCTTGTCCTAGCCGTGTTGATAGGCGCGGGGATCTACTGGTACCGCTTCATGCCCGTGCCGGTACAGCCTCACGAGATTGCGGCGGGATCGGTCACCGAAGAAGTAATGGGAACCGGGACTTTGGAAGCTCGCATATCAGCAACCATCAGCCCCAAAATTTCGGGACGCATCGCCAAGGTGCTTGCCGATCAGGGCGATTCGGTCTTCAAGGGCGACGAACTTGTGCGGCTTGACGACGATGAATTGCGACAACAGGTTGCTATCGCCCAAGCCAATGTAGATGCGGCCAAGGCAGCGATTGAGCGATTGAAAATCGACAAGCAAAGAGCCAATATCGTTCTGACGCAGGCGCAGAAGAATCTGAACCGAATCCAAAGCCTGAGAAAAAGCGACGCGAGCAGTCAAGATGAACTCGATCGAGCCTCCGAGACGCTGGGGCTGGCGATGGCCGATGTTTCCCGATCCGAAGCGGGCATCAACGAAGGTCAAAAAGAACTGATTTCTGCCGAGAAGAACCTCGAATATCAGGAGGCGAGGCTGCGTGACACGATCATCGTCGCCCCCTTCAGTGGCCTCGTCGTTAAACGTAGCCGAGAGCCAGGTGACGTGGTGGTACCAGGCAGTGCGATGATGACGCTGATTGCTACCGATGAATTGTGGATCAGTGCCTGGGTCGACGAGACACAGATGTCGAAGTTGCAAACCGGCCAATCCAGTCGTGTCGTGTTTCGCTCGCAGCCTGAGCATTCGTTCCCCGCGAAAGTCACCAGAATGGGCCGCGAAGCGGATCGCGAGACGCGTGAATTCATTGTGGATGTCGGTGTGCTGGAACTTCCGAAAAACTGGGCCGTTGGCCAACGAGCCGAGGCTTACATCAAGATCGCCGAGCCGCAGAGCGTGCCCGTTGTCCCCAAATCGTTTCTTGTCAAACGCGATGGAGCCGACGGTGTCTTTGTCAACTTGAATGGCGTTGCCACTTGGCGAGTCGTTTCGCTGGGCGTTCGAGGTACAGAAACGATCGAGGTGATCGACGGTCTATCGATGGGTGACGTCGTCATCAAACCCGGAAACGAACGTGGCACCTTGAAGCCGGGACTCAGGGTCGTGACGCAATGAATCTCGCTTTCAAAGACATTCGACATAACCTGGGTCGCTTTACATTGACGGGCATTGGCATCGGCATGCTGCTAATGATCGTGATGGGCATGGGCGGAATCTATCGCGGAATCATCGAAGACGCGACTTTGCTTGTCGACGATGTCGATGCCGACCTGTGGGTGGTTCAGCGAGAAACACGTGGACCTTTTGCCGAACTATCCCGAGTTCCGCCCAATCTGGTTCATCGAGTCGCCGCTGTGCCCGGCGTCTTGTCGGCGAGAAAATTCGTTTACCACACAATTCAGCGAGAGCGTGACGGCAAGCCACTTCGCATTGCGGTCCTAGGTTTGGACTGGCCGGTAGATCGAGGTGATTGGATTCCGATCACTCAAGGTCGTTCGCTTCAGCAAGCTCACTACGAGATGATCGCGGACGAATCTTTGGGAATGCAACTTCACGAGCAATTGAAGCTTGGCAAGGATCTCTACACCGTTGTTGGCCTTACCAAAAGCATGATTAGCGCGAGTGGTGACGGATTGGCATTCTTTTCCATTTCCGACGCCCAAGCCATTCAATTCGACACGCCAGGGGAAGCGGTTCGACTGGAACGTTCCGCTCGCGGAGAACGTGGTAAGTCGTTCGAGCCCACCGGCATGCAACCGGAGCTTTTGAAACTCGCTTCCAAACCGGCTTCGCAGCTCCCCGCGTTGCCGAGTGCGCAAATCAGTGCGGTGATGGTGAAGCTCGACGCGGGGGCAAGTTCAAAAGCCGTGCAATCGACCGTCGCGGGCTGGGGAGATGTTTCGGTCTTCACAAGCGACGGTCAAAAGGAGTTGTTACTTCGCGGAACTGTCGAAAAAGCAAAACGCCAAATCGGCATGTTTCGGGTCCTGCTGACCGCCATCGCGGCGATCATCATGGCTCTCATTCTTTACACGCTGACACTCGACAAAATTCACTCGATCGCATTGCTTAAATTGATCGGAGCGTCCAACACAGTCATCTTGGGATTGATCCTGCAGCAAGCATTGGTGCTGGGCGTCGTTGGCTACGCGATCGCCTATTTGCTGGGAAGCCAGCTGTTTCCTCATTTCCCCCGTCGCGTCATCCTGGCCGATCGCGACCTCTTGCAGCTCGCCGTCGTCGTGGTGGTGATTTCGATCGGTTCGAGCCTGCTGGGAATATGGAGGGCGTTGAAAGTTTCGCCCAACGAGGCCCTGACATGAACGCCGTGGAAAAGCACGACACCGCTATCGTCGCTTCCAATCTTACCAAGCGATATGGCAGCGGGAACACCGAAGTGATCGCGATGCAGAAAGCTTCGATGGTGGTTAAAACCGGTGAAGTGGTCGCGTTGCTGGGACCGAGTGGTTCAGGCAAGTCGACTTTTCTCACTTCGATTGGTCTGATAAATCCGCCGACTTCGGGAACGATATCGATTCGTGGGCAGATGGTTCTCGATGGCGAGAACCCGCTAGTCAACTTGCGTTCTTATCGGCGCCAACACATCGGCTACGTATTTCAAAAATCTAACCTCATTCCGTTTCTGTCGGCGATCGAAAATGTTCAGATCGCAATGCAACTCAATGGCGAAACCAGGCGTGCGTCGTATCGCCGCGCGATCGACCTGATGGAATACCTTGGGGTCGCCGACCGAGCTAACAACCTTCCGTCGATGCTTTCAGGCGGTCAGCAGCAGCGAGTCGCAGTAGCTCGTGCACTAGCGAACCGCCCGAGCGTCATCCTCGCCGATGAACCCACCGCGGCACTCGACGGCCATCGTGGTCGACAGGTAATGGAATTATTCGCCAAGGTAGCGCACGAGCAGGGATCAGCGGTCATTGTGGTGACGCACGATCATCGCTCGCTGGATGTTTTTGATACGACCTATCAAATGGAAGACGGCGTGATCTCTCAAACGATTGCCGATCGCTGAGATTCCTTTGTCCCAGTTTTTGATTCGGTTGAAACGGCGCAAGCAATCAGTCTCTACCGCGAACCCTATCTAGTCCGTTGAAGAGGTCGTGTCGCTCTCGATGTCATTGAGTTTGTAAATCAGTGCGCGTCGACTGATACCAAGCTTCTTTGCAGTCTGGGTTCGGTTCCCACCACATTCGTGAAGCGTCGCCATGATGGTCGCCCGTTCGACTTGAGACAACCGGCCGGCGTACCGCGAATTGTCGATCGGCTCGGATGCGATGTTCGCCGGCAGATGCTCCGGCAAAATCACGTCACCTTGGCACAGCAAACAAGCTCGCTGAATCGCGTTTCGCAACTCACGAACGTTGCCGGTCCAGGAATGCGTCACGATCGCCTGGGTTGCTTGGGGTGACATGCGGACTTGTCGATTTGCAAATTGGCTAGCGAAATGCCTTGCCAGCGGCAGTATGTCTTCGCGACGATCGGAGAGTGCCGGAACGATCAATTCGACAACGTTCAGTCGATAGTAAAGGTCTTCGCGAAAGCGACCTGCTTGCACTTCATCGACTAAATTTCGGTTCGTCGCCGCTATCAGACGGGTATCGATTTGAACTGGTCGATCGGAGCCCACGGGGGTGATGTCCTTTGCCTCCAACGCACGAAGCAGTTTTGGCTGCATCTCCAGAGGCATCTCACCAATTTCATCCAGAAATAAGCTTCCACCGTTCGCGGTTCGAAATAGTCCTTGGCGAACTTCCGATGCTCCCGTGAACGCTCCCTTCACGTGTCCGAAGAGCTCACTTTCAACCAACGTTGCCGACAAACCGGCGCAGTTGGCTGTCACCAATCGTTGGGACGCACGCGGACTCCAATCGTGGATCAGTTGAGCGATCCATTCTTTGCCAGCACCGCTTGGTCCTTGAATCAATATCGGGGCCTCAGAGGGAGCAACGACCGCGACCGTTTCGACCAGCCGACGCATCACGCGACTTTCGAAAACGAATCCAGCAGGCAGTTCAGGCAAAACAGTTTTGCTTGGCGAGCTAGTTGTCGGGATTGCCAACGCGTCGTAGACCGCGACTTTCAGCTCTTCGAGGTCAATCGGTTTAGACAAGTAGTCGTCGGCACCACTTTTGACGGCCGCCACGGCTTGTCGAACGTCTGCGTAAGCGGTGATCAAAACGACCGGAACCGTTGGCAAGATTTCACGTATTTTTGGAAGTGCATCGATGCCACTGATTCCAGGCAAACGCACGTCCAGCAAAATCATATCGGGCGGTTGTTGCCCAAGTGTTTCAAGCATCGCTTCGGCGGAATCCGATTCAATGATCGTGAATCCGAGCCCCTGAAAGAATCCGCCGATCAGTTTTCGCTGAGAAGGCTCATCGTCCACCACCATCAATGCGGCCGAGTCGGAACCGCGTTTGGCTGCGGAGATTTTTGTCATGCGTTTATCTGGATTTTCGTTGGCACAAATTTTGTCGACTGCTTGTTCAAGACTCACGCGTTTCGGATCCCGTCGATCCAAAAGACGCTGCCACCTCCATTGCCAGGCTTGTAACCCGCCTCCCAATGATGTGCAACCGCAATGCGACGCACAACGGAAAGTCCCAACCCGGTTCCTCCCGGACGTCGGCTTACATATGGCTCGAACAGCGTGTCAGCGATGTCAACAGAAGCGCCAGGACCTTGGTCGGCAACTTCCAACCGGAACGCACCACGGCGCGAATTGTTCAACGAAATTGTAATCGTACTTTGCTCGGGTGCGAATGCGATCGCATTCTGCAGCAGGTTGAATAGCACTTGACGCAACTGTTCACGATCGGCCTGGATCGCACTTGGTTGATCAAGGCGACGCGTATCCAATCGAAGATGCTTGGCATCCAAGTCGGACTGCAACAGCGTTTGCAACTCCGCAACAAGTTTGTCCAAAGCCACGGCCCCGATGTCGGCTTCCGCTTGACGCGCGAACGCAAGGAACTGGTTGATACGTGCGGTCACTCGGTCGCATTCTTCCAACACGGCTTCTGCCTGTTCCTGTTGCTCTTCGGCCGGTAATCCCGACGCGACCAGCCTCTGCGTCCAACCACGAATCAAGCCTAGGGGGTTGCGAGTTTCGTGCGCCAATCCTGCCGCCGCTTGTCCCAACTCTCGCAGGTGCCTCGTTTCTGCCTGTAGGACTCGTGTCGTTCCCTCGGAACGCGCCAACCGCACCGTAAATTGCCAAACCGCCCCCGCTGCGATGAGTAGCAACGTTCCCAAGGCTACGGTCAGAATTCGATTCCTGGCTTCGCGATCAACCTGAGTAATCAAAGTGGTGCGATCCAAGACAACCGTAGAATGGAATTCCACAACATCCGGTACATTCACGTGCTCAGTAAATCCTCCGCGCAAAGGTGGATCGTTGCGCATAGTAAAGTCTCGAACAACGAGAAGAGTGTTCCCGCTGGTATGTTCGCCAACGGGCAATCTAAGATCAACAAGATCACGGTCACCCGCAAAATAGACTTCGCCAGATCCATCGTTGACGACGACCGCGATCGCAAGCACGTTCTTGGACCTTGCGAGTACCTCAAGCGTGGACGGCAGTTGTTGCCGAACAAACGGCCCGAACCAACGATGCGACTGAACGCCGCTGCTGACGGCGCTGGATAGTGCGTCTGCTTGCGATGAAAGCGAATCGTGTATCAGTCGGCATTGATGGTCATGCTCCGTCCGCTGCCATGCGGCGAACATAATCCAGAGAGCAACTAAGGAGATAAGACCAACGAAATTCGGCTTCGGAATTTGTAGGATGCTTGTTTTCTGCATCGTATTTTTTTACCACGATTGTTCGCCGGCAGGCGACGTTGTCAGGCGATCGCTGTAGCAACGAATTGTTGGTGTGCAATTTCGACCTGTTACAAAGTCGCCTTTTAATCCGAAGAACTGGCTAAAAAGAGCCCTGCGTTTGCGCGGAAAGAAGGACGACAAAAGAAAACCAATTGACAGCGACCTCCTCGATCTTACCGACCGCGTCTCTTGCCACCGCCGCCTTGTCTCGCACCAATCTGTCTTTGTCCGCCGCGGCCCTTTCCAGTCGAGTTTACGATTTGATCGAAGTCCGCTTGGGACAAGAATTCGGCATTGTAGCTTGAACCTTGTTTTAAAATCTGCGACGCGAACGCACGCAAGTGATTTTGCGAACCGTGCATCAAGTGTTGCAATACCTGGCGAACCTGCGGGTCATTGGTTTGGTTTAAGACTTGCCTCAGGTCAGCGATGTCCATCTCTTCAATTTTTGCGCCCACTTTCAAGGCATCCAGCGAGCTACGCGAACCACTCGCCACGAGAGTTTCATAGAGCTGCCTATAATCGGCGAACGCAAAGACGCCTGGGTTATCGTTGAAGACTTCTCCTCCGCCTCCACGAAGCAGTCGCTCAATCGCCTGCATATGTTGACTCTCAGCACGCGAGATATTTCGAAAGATCGGCAGCGTCGATGTCTTGGCCAAATGGGTATAGACATCCCGAGCTAATTTTTCCTCCTCCCGCATGCGAAGCAGGTCGGGTGCGCCATTATTTTCCAGAAGATTCCCAGAAGCCTGGCCCTGGTTCGCCATGCGAGTTCGAGCATTCGCTTGCGATTGCATTCCGCCTGCATTCACGCCACGAAATAGCGTGCCAGTGGCTGTTTGTGTTTGAAGCGCGGCGCGATCTCCCCCACGACCTTGACCTGGGGCACCATTGCCTCGACGTTGTTGCGACAACACATCCGGGGCGGCCATCAAAAGTGCGAGCAATGCACCGAGACTGATGAGTGAGCGTTTCATGGTTTTCCCCTTGCGGTTTCGAGCGTGAGATATCAGTTCATGCCCCTTTAGAATTTGCAAATGAAATACCGGTTCGTATGTGTTGTTCGAGACTCCAAACAGAAAGTTGTCTCACACCTCGAAATCCCCGCGATAAGCCGGACAAAATTATCCAAATCCAATTGCGGAATCAGGATCAGTGATGTCTTCGTACACCCGGGCCTGCAAATTTTGCACAGCTCCGAAGACGAGGTACTGCAAGTGTTGCACGATCGAATCGCGACGCTCTGACTAGTTGAACGACTGATCGCAAAAATACGCGTCTTGTTTGATTGGTCGTTTGAGTATGGAGACCAGGATTCACGTCGCTTTTGGAGCGTGGTCGTTTGAATTGAAACGTATTCTCCGCCAATTGAACTGCGGTCGGCACAGCGGTTGCGAATAGGCGTGGCAAGTCAAGCAAACCTATCTGGCACACTCGGTGCCCGAAAATGCACACATCTTTCAAGGAAAGAACAATGAAAAGACTTGTTTCGCTAGCGCTCACATTATCGATTGTCGCAGCACTCGGAGCCGCTTTGCAGGGCATGAGTCCAAACGAAGAGCCGACGGAATCAGGCAAGTCGTGTTGCCAGAAGTTTGCGGTAGCTCCAGAAGTCGTTGCGTCATTACCCAGTAAAGACAGTGACTCGACAAACAGTGACTCGACAAAATGCGGCGTTGGCCTATGCCCAATCTCCAAGGAAACACCAAGCTGCTGCGAAGGCTCGGCCACAACAAACTTGATCTCCACTGATGTCGGCAACGAACCGCAATGCAAAAATTGCAAGGAACAATGCAGCACTTGCGCGGGAGCGAGCAAAGCGGCGGAGACCGCCAAAAGCGACCAGCCGGTATCCACACGAAAGAAGGCGGGAAGCAATGGAGGCATGGGGCAAGGTCACGCGGGTGATTTGCAACACCAAAAAGATCACCAAGAATTTTTCTTTCTGATTGAACACCGCGACTCGATTCGCCGCACCGTGAATGATCTTCCCAACGGTGTCGAAACACTGACCGAATCGGATGACGATGAAGTCGCAAGCATGATTCAATCGCACGTCGAAGCGATGTACGTACGAATGGAAAACGCGAACCCAATTCGAATGCGAGATCCATTGTTTCGCGAAGTTTTCATGAATGCCAAGAAGATAAAAATGGAAGTGGAACACACCGATCACGGTGTTCGTGTCACGGAAACTTCTGACGATCCCTACGCTGTCAAACTCATCCAGGCCCATTCAAAAGTCGTGTCGCTTTGGATCAAGAACGGATACTCCGAGTTGCCGAAGAACCACGCCGCGCCAGCGAAGTAAGACGCAAATCAAAGCGGGATCAATGCCTTTGGCATCGCATTTATATTTAGGGCACCATCAGCCGCATCGCGCGAGCGGTTCGTTGTCTTGATGCATGCCGTTAACCGCGGGCTGGCGCCGCGCGGCTGATGTAGTGCGTGCGTTGCGTAAAGATCAAGAGCTGTATCAACCGTCGCTATCGCGAACACGGCTCAATTGCCAGCTGGTTCATCAGCCGAACGGCGTTTGCCGCGGTTCCGTGCGGTTTGGTGCCGGGGTCTGATAAGAAGGAAGCTCTGATAGTGCGAGCAACAATCAGCCGCATCGCGCGAGCGAGCAGTTTGTTGTCTTGCCCCATGCCGCTAACCGCGGGCTGGCGCCGCGCGGCTGATGTAGTGCGCTGCGTTGTGTGGAGTTCAAGAGCTGTATGAACTGTGGCTATTGCCACTACGGCTCGATTGCCAGCTGTCCCATCAGCCGAACGGCATAAACCGCAAAAACATGAGCCGTACGGCGTTTGCCGCGGTTCCGTGCGGTTTGGTGCCGGGGTCTGATAAGAAGGAAGCTCTGATAGTGCGAGCAACAATCAGCCGCATCGCGCGAGCGAGCGGTTTGTTGTCTTGCCCTATGCCACTAACCGCGGGCTGGCGCCGCGCGGCTGATGTAGTGCGCTGCGTTGTGCAAAGTTCAAGAGCTGTATCAACCGTCGCTATCGCGAATGCGGTGCAAGCGTCAGCTGTCTCATCAGCCGTACGGCGTTAGCCGCGGATGCTGGACCTGAAGTCAATGTGCACGAAACCGGGGCTAACGCCCATCGGCTGATGAGTGGAGTCAGGCCAGGTGTGGCCTAACGTCTCGCTGGTGATTTGAAACGTCCTAAAGATCACCAAGTTTCACTTGATCATTTCGAAATTCTTTTGGCTCTTTGCGCGATACCGTTTTGATGCAGCGTCAAGGCATAGGCTGGACCGTTGCTTCGCAAATGAAATTCGAGCTGGGCTTTTACACTTCGGTAGGACCACTTCGTCGGTGAATCCGCAAACACTTGCTGCGTCGGTTGATTTGTGATCCCAACCAACAGCCGCTGCCCCTCCAATTTGACGTCGAAGATGAAGTTGGGATTCAATTGGTAGCGACCGACCAACCTTTCCGGAGCCACCTCCATGTCTGCTGCAGAAGACGCATCCGTCGCATTGTTCTTTTGAACCTTTGCATACTTGGTCATCAAATAGCTGACCATCTCATCGCACGCCGGAAAGGCCTGCGGTTCACCAGTATTGGTGCAAACGATCGCCGCAAAGTTTGACTCTGGCAAAACCCAGATCAAAGAAAATGTATTCGTATTCGATCCGGCATGATTCAGTGCCGGGCCAAAGGGCGTGTCCAAACAAATCCAACCGCCTCCGTATTTAGCTCCTGATGGACTTTGCTCGACCTGTGGAAGATGAAGATGATCGAACGTGGCCTGCGATTTAAGGACGGGTTCTGGCTTTCCCTTTAAATGCCAATGCGCGTACTTCGCATAGTCTTCGATGGAAATATTGACGGTTCCGGCGGCCGCGTAGACAGACGGATTTTCAGCTCCCACGGTACGAGGATCTACGGGGGTTCCGTCCGCTTGATGCCCCCACAATATCGGCGCTCGCAATCTTTTCGCAGAAGCGAGTGTGCGAAAGTCTGCAGATCGCATGTCGAGCGGAGCAAACAAATGTTTTTGCATCAGCGACTCGTACGACTCTTTGGCACGCGTTTCCAGCATTGCTGAAGCGATCGCATAGCCCAGATTCGAATAGTGATACTTGCCCTGTGGATTTGTTGGTGCAGAGCCGAGCACCACCTTTAACATTCGGCGGCGTTCAAGCGGGGCTGACTGTTTCTCTTCAAAGAAAGCCGCCCATGCCGACGGTGACAGGTCGGAAATGTTCGTTGGCAAGCCACTTTGATGAGTCAAAAGCTGGTCGAGCGTAACCGACTTCAGTTTCGGATGGATGTCTTTGTCCGTCGCGTTTGGCCAGACGTCTCCGATCGTGGTTGTCCATTCAATCTTGTTGGCGTCCACCAAAACGCCAGCCAAGGTCGCCGTCATGGACTTGGTGTTCGAGCCGATCGGAAATCGATCAGAGAGCGAAACTCGATCCGTTGTTCCTCGCTTTCGAACACCGAAGCAGTCCGCCTGAACAATCCCTTCGGAACTGATCAAGACGACTGCCATTGCCGGCACATTTTTATCGCGACAGGTCGAAGCGAGCTTTGCCGAAAGCTCGTCAGAAGTGCTTTGGCAAAACGCTTCCGTTTGCACAGAAAGCAAAGCGAATATCGATAAAGAACCAAGCCATGTTCTTCGAGACAGAACACCAGTCCAATTTGACCGTGGCCACTTCATAGATCGTCTTGGGATTGGGGAGATGTCGCGGCAGGGAGGATCGAGTCGACCACAAGACTCAGTTGCCCTAGTCGCCACGGAATATCTCCATACGAACCGGTCCTATACTCTTGGTCACTCGCACCTTGGAAAACCAACTGCAAATCTGTTGGCGAGATTTCCATCCGCTGGTCATTTGATTCACGGATCAGTTCTCCATGGCTGTAGGACTGGGCCCAAGAATCGGCTTGATTGGTCACGTTAATTGGTGACACAAATGGCTTTTCCAAAGAATCTGCAAGAGGCTTCCACGTGGAAGCGAGATTGTCGGCCAAATAGGCTTTGAAATAGCGTCGCCGTCCTTGCTGAGCTTCGACGAACGTCAAATACTTGCCAGTGTTCGAAATCGCATAAGTATGGCTGGCTTCAAAGATGTCAGCGTGCAATGCGACGACTGGATCAGACCAACCTGAATCAGGAAAGTCAGATAGCTTTGTTTGAGCTCGCCACATCCTTCCGTCCAACGATGTAAAAAACAAAAAGGCATCTTGCTCGTCACAGATCACCCAAAAATCGAGCCCCGCTTTCATGCCTTCTTTGACGACGTAGAGAGGCTTGGGTCGGGTCCAGCCTTGAGCGTTGGTAATGTCTTTGTTGGTGGAAAAACAAGGGCCGTACTTTAATCCGCGAGAACTGTCGACGGCTTGGTAGATCAAATACCACGTCTGCTGTGGTTCGAAGAAAAAGATTTGCGGCGCACCGTGGTATTCATCAGTGAGATCAAGGATCTGCCAGTCCGCTTGGTTGGCTTGTTCCCAATGGTCAAATGAAAGGTATCCGATCCGGATTCGGCCATTGCCCTCCAGCTTTTTTCGAACAGAACAAAACATGTGCCAGCGGCCATCATGCCGGACAACGGAAGGATCCTTAATCGCTAGCCATGGGTGGTCTGGCGATTCGGGCAACTTTCCGTCTGCAACTGAGATCAGAGGCGAGCCCACCTTCCAACGAAAGGTGCCGTCAAACCAAGACGGCGTTTCTGGAGTTTGGGCAATGGCGCTTGCTGAAGGGATTGTCAGTGAGAAGATCAGCAATATCGCCGACGACAGAATCTGCCGCGAGTTGATCGCGTGAGGCACCTGAAGGGACATCACTTGAATCGATCGTGACCAAATCGGTCCGACTGCCTGAGCCATCGTTTTTTCGCCTCGCTGGAGTATTGCCACAAGTCGAAAGCACCACTTTCCAGCGTGTTCTGGGGGTGGGCTCGTCGGCGCGGCCAAAATGCTTACGATTTAGCTCCATCATAAACGATTACCCCCTACCCTACCGAGGCTTCCCACCATGGCCCGATTGGCCCACCATGTTTTCTTCACACTGAAAGACAAAAGCGACGCTGCCGTTGAAAGTTTGCTGAGCGATGCCAAAGAATATCTGGACAACCATGACGGCGTTATCGACTTTGCCGTCGGCCGTCGCGACACCGAGCTAAGCCGCGAAGTGAATGTGAAGTACGACGTTTCGCTTCACGTCATTTTCAAAGATCGCGCCACTCACGACGTCTACCAAACCGCGCCACGCCACGTGACGTTTATCGAGCGTCAAAAAGAAAACTGGGCTCAGGTGCAAGTTTGCGACAGCTTGCTCGAAGAGTAGGCGACGAAGTACCTACGGGTTCCCTAATCGGAAGCATCGGTGATTAGTTCCAAACGACCGCCTGCTGCCAACCGACCTCAATAATCCGCAGCTCCGGTAGCCAAACCCGGAGCTGCGCCGCGTTGGTTTTACAGGAGTCGTCGCCCTGAGGAACCGTCGCAGTCAAAACGAGACGTTCAACCTCGACCCCTTCGGCACGGGCCGCGCGACAAGTGGCGACGGTTTCGTGAATCACTCCCAAGCGGTTCGGTGCGACAAGAACAAGCTTCGTCTCAAATTCGCGGTTTTCGGAAAACTTTCGATACAGATCAATGTTCAACATCGAATCCGCGATCGGGCTAAACAAGCCGCCGGCGCCTTCGACAACGAGGTGGTCACACAGTCGCTGCCATCGAACCGCTCCTTCATATAGCAGATCGGTGTCCACTTGTGTTCCCTCTTGCCGCGCCGCTTCGTCGGGTGCCAGTGGAGCCAAGAACCTTTGCGGGCAAATCAGCTCCGGTGCAACATGCTCGCCAAGAGATTGAGCCAACGCGTCCGCGTCCGACGAGGTTCTTTCGCTAAAATTGCTGCTAGGACCGATGCAACCACTGGCCACCGGTTTATAAACTCCGACTCGCCGGTGTTCACGCTGAAGTATTTGCGCTAGATTGGCGGCGATGTAGGTTTTACCGACGTCAGTGCCGGTCCCGGAAACAAAAGTCAGTTTCATTTTACGAATCAGGTTTCACGCACAGTGACATCACAGAAGAACGTCAAGGTTGGATTGGTTCAAAGTGTTTACGCCGGTTCACCAGCGGCGATGTTGGATCACACCGAAGGCATGATCGAACAGGCGGTAGCCGAAGGATCCAAGATTGTTTGCCTGCAGGAAGTCTTTGCAATGCCGTATCCGTGCCAAAGCGAAGACCATTGCAATTTTGACTTTGCCGAGCCACTCGATGGCCCCACCGTTCAGCGAATGCAAAAGATCGCTATGCAGTGGGAATGTGTCATCGTCGTCCCGATGTTCGAGCGGCGTGCTCCGGGTGTTTACCACAATTCGGTGGTCGTCGTCGAAGCCGACGGAACGATCGCTGGCGTGTACCGAAAAATGCACATCCCGGACGATCCGTTGTTCTACGAGAAGTTTTACTTCACGCCCGGCGACATGGGTTTCAAACCGATTCAAACTCGATACGGCAAACTGGGTGTCGGAATTTGCTGGGACCAGTGGTTCCCCGAAGCCGCCCGACTGTTTGCTCTCGCTGGTGCCGAGATCCTCATTTATCCGACAGCTATCGGCTGGATTTTAGAGGAAAAGGAAGAGTTCGGTGCTGGCCAACGCGACGCGTGGCAAACCGCGATGCGAGCCCATGCGATCGCCAACGGTCTATGGCTGGTCGCTCCAAACCGTGTCGGTATCGAAGGACAAATTGAGTTCTGGGGTTCCTCGTTCATCGCATCGCCCCGCGGCGAAGTGATCGTCCAAGGCGGTGACAAGGAAAGCGAAGTCTTGTGCACCGAATGCAATCTGGACGAGATTGACGTCGTGCGAACCCACTGGCCGTTTCTTCGCGACAGACGAATCGATGCCTACGATGGGCTGCTGAAACGCTACATCGACTGATTCGATGTCGTGCGGCGTCGATCGAGTAACGGGTTTGCAAGGTTTCATACCGATCTCCTGAACTCGAACTGATGACGAGCCAATCCGTGAAGGGGCTGAGTTGACTCGTTGTGTGTTGACTCGTTGTGCGTTGACCTGTTGTGTCCCAGTTGATGAGATGAAGAGTCCTATGAACTGGATCAACCAAGCAACAAAACTGGTCGACTGTGGCCCCGGTATCGCAATGGGAACCGACAAGCTTCCCTACCGTGAACTGTTCATTGTCGAAGGTGACTCGGCTTCAAAGTCCGTCGCGAGATCTCGCGATCCCCGGTACCAAGCGGTCTTGCCGATGCAAGGCAAACCGATGAACGCGGTAAAGGCGAGCCGAGCGTCAATTCGGCGCAACCAGTGGTACGACGCTTTTGTCGCATCCATCGGACTCGGCTGGGATGATCCTGATCTTCAAAAGCTGCGTTATCGCCGCATTCTGTTGCTATTCGACCCCGATGCCGATGGCATTCACTGTGGCGCATTGATGTTGATGTTCATCGAGCGTTTCTTTCCAGTGTTGCTGGAACAAAACTTTGTCAGCTTGATCAAGGCGCCGATGTTTCAAGTCACCGGTAAACGGAAAGACGAACACCTTCAATTGGCAAGCGAAGAACAATTGCGCAAGGTCCAAACGACGCTCGACGAACAAGGGATTGCTTACACGTATCAACGATACCGAGGCTTGGCGAGTCTCTGCGAACAAGTTCTGATGGAAACTTGCTTGGACCCGAACAGTCGAACGGCGTTTCTGCTCGGAATGGAAGACGCCAAGATGGCTCGCAAAGTTTTCATGTCTGGGTATGTAAGTTAGAGGGTTTATATCTCCAGTAGTCACATCTCGCGAATTCGGCGGGAAAGAACGGTACCTTCACGGAATGAAGGGCGACGATAGAAAACCAACAGACTATCGGCTTCCGCAGTTGCCTCTGTATCGAAAAATTATCGCCACCGGACTACAATCGCCGCTGCGAATCGCCAGGTGCCGTTCAGACTATCGGGCTTTTATCCATCAAAGTTTCGGCCCGATAATCCAAGGTGAGCGCTGAACAGTCGGTGACAAGCCGCCGAAAATCTTCTAGTCCCGAATGAATAACGTTCTCTTTCGCCATGGATCATCCACGAAGAAATTCATGGCTTCTGCTCACCAAGTGCCCATGGTCTCTGCTCATGAGGTGGTTGTGCGGAACTCTATTGGGCACTCTGATTGTGCTGGTCAGCTCACCTCTTTTTGTGCGAAGCTACGTACCGAAGGTCGATGCCCCAGTCCGTGATTCGGTCGTTTTAAAGCCGGGCGTCTCCTATCGCTGGCGAAGCGAAGGCTACGCAACGACTCAGATTGGCTCGTTGGGGATGCCAGGAAAGTCAAATTTGGTCGAAGGAGCGGAGTTGCGTTTTGCCCTTTGGGGTGACTCACAGGCCGAAGGTGTCTGTGTCGATGATGCTGCGAAAATCCATGCAAGGATTGAGCACCATTCCCTGCAATCGCTCGACATCCCAATCTCGGTGCTGCCTTTTGCCCGTAGCGGTGACGACTGCAATGACTGGATTCGGCAGATCCGCTCGATCGAACGCAACCAGGACTCGACATCGATTGCGGCCCATGTTTTCTTGCTAACCGAGATTTCGGATTGGCTTGTCGAACCTACCGATGCGGACGAATTCGTCAACGAAAGGATTAATTGGCTGTCCTCCGCAGTTCCAGCAATGTTGATTCAAGCCGGAAGAAACATCTTGATCGACAGCAAGACCGATTCGATTCGACAGTTGCGGTTCCGTCCGGGCCCTCTCGAAAGAGTTGCTTCCAGACAGCAAGTAGAAAACACACTACCAACCGAGCTTCTCGCATTTCAACTCGCAAGACTTCGCTCGGCAACCAGCAAACCCTGCGTCTTCGTATTTACATCGCTGTATCCGGCAATTGCGGATGGCAAGATCGTCGTGGGAGGCGAAAGCAATCCGACGAAAGATTCTGAACGCGCCGTAGCGATGTCCGGGTTATGTCACGACCTCGGTTTCGAGTTTGTCGACTTGCAGTCGGCCATGACCGACTTGGTTGACGCAGGAACTTGGCCGCGAGGGTTCCACAACGGGCAATTCGGCGTCGGACATTTTAATGCCGTCGGAAACGATATGATCGCCGCTGAGATTGTCCGAGCGTTTGATGAGCTTGGAATACTTCCAAGGGCGGAGGACTGACCTAGGCATGCAGTTCACGATCGCCGAATTCTATCTGTTTTTCATCGCCGTTTTTGTTCTCGTTTGGAGCACCCGATCACTTGCCGTTCGCAACTGGGTTTTGCTTGTTGCCAGCTACTACTTTTATGCCTATTGGGACATTCGATTCTGCGGACTGTTGATCCTTTCCACGCTCGTCGACTTCGCCGCAGGATCTCGAATCGCTTCTGCAAGCGACGCAAGACAACGTAAGCGATGGTTGATGCTCAGTCTGGTGGTCAACCTAGGGTCGCTGGCGTTTTTCAAGTACTTCAATTTCTTTATCGAATCAGCTCAAAACTTGCTGACGCCCTGGGGCGTTCATGTTCGCACGCTGGAGATCATTCTGCCGGTTGGAATTTCGTTTTACACGTTCCAGACGCTGAGCTATACGATTGATATCTATCGGGGAAAGCTGAAACCATGTCGGACGATCGTTGACTTTGCACTCTACGTGGCATTCTTTCCACAATTGGTCGCCGGTCCGATCGTTCGCGCATCCGAGCTGTTACCGCAGTTGACTTGTAGGCCACAATGGTCCAGTCGTCGATGTTATGGCGGTGCCCAGACTATCCTGCGTGGACTGGTGAAGAAAGTTCTGATCGCTGATCGCCTTGGCGAGTTTGTTGACGTGGTCTTTGCCGGTCCAGAGCTCTATAGCGGAATCACAGTCTGGTTGGCAGTCATCGCCTATGCGGGACAGATTTACTATGACTTCTCCGGGTACTCCGACATTGCAATCGGCTTGGCCAAGATGCTCGGATACCGATTCCCACGAAATTTCAGGCACCCCTATCTCGCCGTTGGGATGTCACAGTTTTGGCGTCGATGGCATATGACTTTGTCTCGCTGGTTGCGTGACTATGTTTACATACCGCTCGGCGGGAACCGAGGCGGTCGATCTCGCGAATTCGTCAACTTGATGTTGACCATGACATTGGGTGGTCTATGGCACGGTGCGGCCTGGACGTTCGTGTTGTGGGGAGCTTGGCACGGTTTCGCACTATGCGTGGAACGTCATTACCCAGTCCGCCGATCGATTCCGCTAAGTATGTTTATCCATTGGATTTTGACAATCGCTGTCGTGCTTTTCGGTTGGGTGCTATTCCGCAGCCAGTCAATGTCGGATGCCGGCGAAGTGTTCGGTCAACTCGCTTTCCAATCGCCGGGCATTCTTTGGCTGCCTCCACTGGCAATCATCGCGATGCTCGCGATGGTTGTCGATCATTGTGTTTGGCATAGCCGGTGGCGATTGGCAATGCGACTTCCGATCGATCGGTTTTACTCACCGGTCTGTACAGCGATCATGATTTGGTGCTTATTGCTTTACGCACCTCGCGGATTCACCCCGTTCGTTTACTTTCAGTTTTAGTCGGATGATTCGATCAACAGTATCCAACCGGGGCTAACGCCCATTCGGCTAATCAGAATTCAAGCTGGAGCCCTATCAGCCGCACCGCGTTAGCGGCGGCTCTCGAACTGGCAACCGGGGCCAACGCCCATTCGAGTAATCCGGAAATCTACTAGGACCAAATTATCAGCTATTTCGAACCTTCGCGAAGATCAACAAAGAACAGTTGATGCTGGATCCAAAGCGGCTGAATCTCGTATGCCCATGTCAATTGGCGTGCGTTGTCATAATCCGATTTGAACAGAGGAAGCTGGTCCAACTGAACAAGACTGTCTCCCTCACCGAGAACGCAAACGCTTGGCTCAATAGTCAATTTTGTTACCTGTCCGCCAACCAACTCGAATTCGTTCGACAGCAGTGAATTGAAAGCCTGCGCGGCGACCAAATTCAATGGAGGATGTTCGACCGAAGTCATAAACGACTTTTCCACTGATTTCCGTTCCGAATCAAAAGTGCTATCAACGGTGATCGTGCTGTATTGGTGAGCCTGATTCGGAGTTACCGTTTTGGGCTGCTGCAACGACAAACGAAGGTTGCTTTGATCACTGACGCTTCGTCCAACCAGAGAGCTTGCACTACCGGCGATCCAATGACATGGCTTTGAAAAGCTTGGTACCGTCAGTACTTGTGGACTGCTACTAAGCGGCCGATAGATCGGCGACAGCTCAATTTCCGCCGGTTTTTCACGACTGGTCATTACTTGTGCAACCGGAGAAAACTGACGGCGAACGGCATCGCTACTCTGCTTTGCGTATTTCGACATCCAGTGCATCGGCTGCCGAGTCGCTTCGTTGTAGTGGTCCACCTGCAACGCAAAATTAGGGTTCTTGTTCAGCAACTCACCAAGTTCTGGCGACAACTGTTCCGCTACGCCGAGATGGCATCGACGTTCGATATTCGCGATCGCCTGAAGAACTTCGGGGTACTGCGTAGGAATAGAGTCCGCCGAACTCGAAACACAAGCGGCCGAGACGACTTGTTTCAACGTCGCTACAACATTCGATTTTAGATTTGATTTCTGACTGAAGTATTGCTGGTGCAACTGATCTGGCCTTTCAAGATTAAACGCTGCTGCAATCGCATAGCTACGATCGATTGAGCGAGCAACCTGAATCCATCGTTGACCGATCCGATCGATCACATCCGAAACATCACCATCTTTTATGGCACCTACATTGACTGTCGAGGATGACTTCAGTTGTAAAACAAACTCTTTGCATTCGGAATCGAACTCAGCAGCGTCAGTTTCCCACTGCTTCATCGACGGTATCGCTTTCTGAGCGTATTCGCTTCTCCGTTCGGCACTGAGACGTTTGAGAAGGCGATTGTGAATGGGAGCAACTTGGTTTTCGAATTCTTTGAATTGCGAATAGTTCAGGTAAAACACACTGCCGAGTTGCCTTAGGTGATATTGCCGAATGGCTGCTTCAGCCTCGACAAGTTTTCCTTGTTGCTCGAGTTCGGATGCTTTGGCAATCGCGTCTTTTCGCTTTGCACTGTCAGACTGCAGTTTCGAAATTTCCTTGGGCTGAAACTCAACTAACGCCCCGGAGAAGTTACCGAGTGCGTTGCGAAGAAAAGTAAACTTATGCTCGAGATCATACCCCGCTGGTTCCCCCATGGCCTGAAGCTGCATTGAGGACCAAATCCCCTGGTAGCAGCCCGTAAATGCTTTGGCCAGGTTTTGATGAGGAAAGCGTTTCCCCTGCTGCATTGATCGAAAGGACTCGGTCGCGAGGGATTCCCACTCGTCGAACTTCTGATACATCACTGCGATTCGTTTGTCGGCCCCCGGAATGACTCCCAAGGTTTTCAGCGGTGCACCTGGATCGCTGGAAGTCGGGTTGGCCGATGAAGTTTGATTGCCTGAAAGGCAAAACAATGAGCCAACGATTAGCGCAATGAGAAGTCGATCGGTCACTGGAAGGCCGCAAGTTTAGTGTGGACGGCAGTGTGTCAAAATGTGGTGACGTGCAAATCTCACACGCCATGAGCTGCCTTTATTGTGCTGGCGAAATGGCGGTAAAAACACCGCCTTCAATTTCCACCGTTTCGCCGTCCGGTTGAACGAGTACGCAGTTTGAAATCGTGCCTTCAATCGTATTGTCGGCGAAGTTCATGGATGCGAACTGAATCTCGGCGGGATGATCGATCGACGTTCTAAGTAACGGTAGGTTTCGCCCTCGGTCTACGTACAACGTCCCCTTGATCGTTTGCCCACCCATCAACGGAACCGTTTCGATCGACGTAGCCGTTTCAAAGAACATCGCGGGCGACGGCACGGTCGCCTTTGACGGGTCGTATGTCACAAGCTGCAGTGAGTTTTCACGGCCATCTCCGACTGTGTGAAGCCGGATTGATGCTTCAGAAAATTTCAGTGGTTCGGAAAAATTCAGCTGAGCGTTCCCGGTCGGGCCGATCACGGCAGGAGCTTCATTGACTAGCGAGTCCGTCATCTTCTTACTTTCACGGACCAGCGATTCGCCTTTTTCGGCGACGGTGTTGGTTAGTTCCGACAGCTTTTCCTTGGAACATCCAGCACTGAACCCAATCATCAGGGTGAAAACGCAGACACGAGTCCACACCGAGCCTTTTGACAAAAAACGCAATCGCATTGTTCCACCCTATTCGTAGCAACGCAGTTGAGTGCCGACACGAACGAGTAGATTGCCGTTCGCGAATGCTGGTGTCGCTGAAACAGGACCGCCAAGATCAACGGAACCAACTTTTTCGAATTCGTCCGACGAGTTAACCACGGTGGCTTCACCTTCCATGTTAATCATGACCACTTTGTCGCCAATCAGTATGGGTGAAGCGCTAACATTTCCGCCGAGTCGTTTCGTCCATTTTGAGCTACCATCGGTCGCGTCGACGCAAGAGGCGATCCCCTTGTCGTCAAACATGAACAGCAGGCCATTCATTGTGACAGCGGTAGGAACGTATGGTGCGAACTTTTCTACACGATAAGCTTCTTCGGGGCTTTCGTTTGTTGCAGACGGCATGCGAACGGCAACAAGGTGGTTGCCTCCTCCACCGCTGCCACTACTGCCGATCGCTAGATCCCCAACAACAATCGGAGAACTGACGCATCGCATCGAAAACACGGGCAAACGCCACAGCAGCTCCCCTGTTTCCAACGAGAGTGCGAACACTCCATCGCCGGTGTTTGCACAGATCACCTTGCCTTCGACGACTGACGGAACGCCATAGCAAACGCGAGTCGATGTCACTGGTGTTGACCACTTGGTTTCACCGGTCTTGCGATCAATCGCAATGACCTTGCTGGTGCCGGGTGTTCCGCTGCGGACTTGGTCTTTTTGTTGTGAAAAATTCAACAACACGATGTCGTTGACGACCGTGGGTGATGCTGCGAAACCGTGCTGGCTTTGAGCGGGACCGAAGTCACGAGCCCATTGCAAGTTTCCGTCATGGTCCAAACATCTCAGCCAAGTGTGTTCTCGGTCACTATTGGCGAAGTACACGAAATCCGAGTCGGTCGCGGGCGTGCTCGAGGCAAGCGTATTCCTGTTGTGAAGGTGATTGTCGATTTGAGGATAGTCACGCGACCAGACTTCTTTTCCCGATTGCAAATCAACAGCCAGCAGACGTAGTGTTGGCGATTGAGGAGCCATCGCGACCAAGAAGACGCGGCCATCCTGGATCGCCATGGATCCGACATCGCGAGTTCCCAGTTCCAACACCCATTTCGGTTGCTGTGACAAAAACGATTGCGGCAGCGTTGCGTCTGCGACGACGCCGCCTTTGGAAAGCCCGCGAAAACCCGGCCAATCATCAGCAAAAGCTGGCGCCATCTTCAGCGATGACAACAAGACGGTTAGCACGAAAACAATCGTAAACGCGATGCGCATAGCAGGTAGGTATTGGTAGGTGGGTGACACAATCATCTAAGCCACGAACAACTTGATTGGTCATCGTGGCTGTCATCGAACATTCTCGAAAGCGGGAGCGATCAGTACAGCTTCCTAGTGCTTTGTTCCATATGAAAATACGGGTTCGAGTCATCAGCCGTCGGGCGTTAGCCCCGGTTACTGCACTGAAACCGTGGCTAACGCCATACGGCTAATCCTAAAATCAAGCTGGAACGAAGCACTAGTCTAGCCGATCCAAGTTCTGTTGTGCGTTAAAGACAGGTGCAATTTGAAGCCGCAAGACGACTTCTCTTCCTGCAACCGTCCAGCCGGTAAACGCTCGCCTTCGTTACCGACTACCGACCTGGGCTCCTCTGCCGATCATCGATCAGGCGTTAGCGTCGCAGCAGGCCATATTTTAAAATGCATCGAAGGGCACTGACACCATCACGCCAGCCGATCTTTTTCCCTTCGTCATACCAACGATGCGAATATCGGATCGGTCGCTCGGTGAATCTTAGCCCCGAGCGGACAAGCCGAGCCGTCAATTCGATCTCAATCCCAAACCGGTTTTCACAGAGCTTCGGTTCGATAACGGCGAGGTGCTGTCGAGGAACCATCTTGTAGCAAGTTTCGACATCACTGAGCCGTATTCCGATGGCAAGGCTTGCCAGCCAAGAGAGAAAACCATTGACAGCCTGATGCCACCAGGGTGAGAGCTGGCGATCGTAGTGACCGTAACGAGTTCCATAGGCGACATCTGCATCACCATTGACCAACGGTTGCAGCAAGTAGCGAAAATCCGTCGGATCGTATTCTTGATCGGCGTCTTGAATGACAACAATGTCGCCGGTGGAATGTGCAATCCCTGTTCGTATCGCCGCACCTTTGCCACGATTGTGTGCATGAGTGAGTACATGCACGTTGTCACGCGTGGAAAGCTGCATCAGAGCCTGCGGCGTCGAATCATGACTCCCATCATCAACAAGGATGATTTGCATGGGGATGCCAGTGGCGAACAAGCGATCAACGACCGTACTGACGGTTTCGCCTTCGTTGTAAACCGGCACGATAACGGACAGGCAAAACTGTTCGGGTAGCTCAAAAATCGCTAACTTGCGACAAGCGTCGTTTCCAAGAAGCTGCCGCATCTGTTGCACATACGACGCCGTCCAATAGAAAGTCGGATCTGGGTGAGTTCCTTCCCGTTGACCTGTGGGCAATTGGCTGGGTTTCAAGAGACGATCCGAAATTCAAAAACGAAACCAACGCGACAGGAACGTGCGACCGTGTGCCAATAGTCAATGTGGTGGTAGGGTTGCTCAACCACTCATTAACTGCAGAACGCTCATCAACCACAGGGCGTTCATCAACAACCGGGTCGCCTTTAGAAATGGCTTGGCCGTATCTAAACAGTGGCTGTATCGGACCTGCGATTGGCTAAATATTGCAGCGACCCGACAGGCTCACGACCACCACCAGACTAGCTCAAGCGTCGCCAGTGTATCACGAACTTAAACGACTGTGGGCTTGGTCACTAGCAAGATCCGATTTTTGCGAGAACGGTGTGAATGTGTCGAGCACCAATCGGGTCTCAAAAGCGAAGTTGTAGCAATGTCCTAGGTCGCAACACCTGCCTTGCTCGAAATACAAGTGCGTGAAATCAGACGAGCTGACTAGATCGTTTCCAGTGTGCTCGAATGCGTAAATCACACTCACCCGATGCACTAAAAATTGGCATCCAACACTGCTGTCATCACGGGCCGCGCAGCAACATGAATTCGTTTTGGGTGACCGCATCCGATGTTGCGTTTTGAAGCATAACCAAGCAGACCAATCGCCAATCCTGATGCCCCGTTTTGGACTGCCGTAAACGAAGATCGATTTGAAAATTTTTTTGAGTTCATTTCGCATCGAAAATTGCCGACGCATCGCTCGATGAAGCTTTGCTACTTCACATAGTCGGCAAACTTTGTTGTTGACATCTGAAGGCAAGGTTGGCAAATTCCTGCTCGCTCGCGTTGTGGAAAAGTTGTTCTACTTCGCCGGCCAAGTACTGCTCATCACTCGTGCACGGGAGACGTTTTGTCGTGACTCGACAAACGCTTTTGCGAGCTTCAGATTCGCTTTGTGCTTCCAACACACACCGGTCGTTTGGGACGACAAGTTCCCGCTTGACCAGCCGCCCCACGGCATTGCTTGATTTAGCCCCAGACGGATGACTGCCCCGTGCTGGACTGACGGTTTCTGTGACAAAGGCCCTTTCGGAAATTCCGCTTTCGAAAATTCACAGTGACTAAGTCTTAGCGACAAAACATTTGGGACGCGTAGGAGACGTTGTCCCGGAGCGGTTGCAAGGAACTGCAACTGAACACTGGAAGTCGGCTCCGATGGATTGCCGGCAAGTCAAACCCCGATTTGCGACTAGGAAAGTAACTTCCGTTTTGTCACTTTATTCGGTTGGACTGGATTAATGCCATGGACGTGCTGCGCCATCAACTACGTGACAAAGCCTGAAGCCGCCCTTCACGGACGAAGGTCGGTTTCATTTTTTTTGTAAAGCCTGCAGACACACATCGAATCGAGATGAGACGCTTCGGCAGTCATCTGCATCCCATGCATCTCGATGATCTCGCAAAGATTTAGCAGCTTACGACTCGGATGGTTCGTCCATCGTCGGAACAACTGGTGGATCATCAGAAGACGAACATCTGAATAGAATCGTCTTAGAGGCGACTTGGGCCGTTGAAAGTCAACAAAGTACAACGTGCCGTTCCCCTTTAGAGCGCCTAGCCAAATCGGCAAACAACGGTTTAACTGTGACTCTGTAAAACAGTCCAGAAAGTAACAGCAGACCAGTAGGTCAAATGATCCGCTTGGTGGTTCATATTGCAACGCGTCAACGTGCAGGAACTCAACTGGATTATCTTTGCCAAGCTGAGCAAGACGTTCACGCTGCCGATGAAGCATTGCCTTACTGTGGTCAACACTGGTTACATTGCAATGCGGTTGCTCGCTGCACAGGTCTTTAAGGAACCTTCCGTTTCCATCACCAAACACCAGAGCTGTCTTAACCTGACCAAGCTCGCTTAGCAGAGCGGTGCGAGCTTGGTGAAGCCGCTTGCCGAACATCAAAGTTTCGAGCAGGCGATAAAATGGTGCGAGCGTGTCGTACCCGCGTGATGACGGTGTCGGCTCAGTCACTTCGCAAAGCCATCGAATACGAATTGGCTAAACAGCGGCGTAACGATCAGAGCCAAATCCGCCAGTGAGGCAGCAGGCGATGTACTTGCCAGCCGATTGTCTTTGGATTCTCGCTGCCGTGAAACCAAAAAGCCTCGAGCATGTACCTGCAGCAGAACGTTACTGGCGGCCAAACAGATAAAAATCAAATTGGGAACAACCGCGAATACCCAGCAACCAATTGTCAGTACAAAGTGAGCGATCAACGCCCCTTGCACCAATCGGCTGTTGGTTGGGTGACGATGCGCAAGCGAATCGAGGCCCTGTCTGTCATCCACATCAACCTCTAGCGCCGAAACGCTAAAACAGTTGATCGAAAAGAGCATGGCTGCGAGCACCGTCGTGATGAACAGACTTGGCATTGCCGATGCAGAAATATCCGCCCAGGCCACCAACGTGGTGCCAGCCGCAAACAAAGCTCCAGCCCTTATCTCCTTGGGAACCATCGTCTTGATCTGATTCAACAACTGTGCGCTGATGACGTATGCAATCGACAATGCGATTGCGATGATCCCCCATCGCAACTGAGCTTCGGTTGCGAAGCGGACGGTCAGGCACGCTACGATTGTGACTGCTGTAAACCAAGCGGCCAACAAGATGTAGCGGTATCGGTAGTGAAATCGATGCCGGTCCGTCGAATGACCTGACGATGGAACCGATCGAGAATCTAGCAGTCTGTCGACGGTGTAGACGATCCAGATCGACAACCCGATTACGGCCAGCTCATACGGCTTCGCCGAACGCATTGCAAACTGCCCCGAAAAAACGGCCGTCCAGCAGACCCCTACGGCGACGGCGTCTAGCGACAGAAGATTAGGAATCGCCGCCAGCCAATGGAGCGGTTTAGATCTCTTTGAAATGGCTTCGGCAAGCATGGATTCGAATTGAAATGGATCAGCTTCTACGAGTTGGTCGAGGCAACGAACGACATCTGTGGCGTTTCACCCTCAGAGGATAGCGGCAGCGCGGCATTTTTATTAGCTCAGCAAGATTTCGGACCTAGGTTTGCGCGGTAACTCCCGCGGTGGGGTTAAATTCGCACTTCATGCTGTTGGGGCCAAAAAACGATGTCGAAGCCGACGGGCGGTGATCAGCCAATACGCGCGTTCCTGTACAACAATTCGATGTTCCTGGTTCTGGGATCGCTTCTGGCCTTACTCTGGGCAAATGCGGACGGGCTGTTCTCGGGGCATTCATACCACAACTTTGTTCACGTCAACCTTTGGCCGTTGGCCAGCCATGGCCACGACGCCCATGGTTTGACGTTTCACTTTGTGGTCAACGACATCTTGATGGCCCTCTTCTTCGCGATTGCCGCGAAGGAAGTCTGGGAATCAATCCTGCCTGGGGGTGCACTCTCCAATTTACGAACCGCTGCGACGCCACTTTTGGCAACCGCCGGTGGCGTGGTTGGCCCTTCAATCGTTTACATCATCGGTGCCCTGATGGTCGGACAATACGGCGAACTGGGCAACGGATGGGCGATTCCATGTGCGACCGACATCGCATTTAGCTACTTGATCGCGCGATTAATTTTCGGGACGGGGCACCCTGCGATTTCATTCCTGTTGCTATTGGCGATCGCAGACGACGCGGTTGGCTTGGCGATTCTGGCGGTGTTCTATCCATCCGGCGACGTCAACATGTCGTGGCTCGGCCTGACAGCTATCGCAGTTGCCACCGGATTCGGATTCAACAAAGCGGGCATCAAAAACTTCTGGTGGTACCTTGCGATCCCTGGCGTTCTTAGCTGGATCTCGTTCTACATGTCAGGAATCCACGCCGCACTCGGACTGGTTCCGATCATCCCGACCTTGCCACATGCCAAGAGAGACGAAGGCATCTTTGCAGAGGATGGAAGCCAGACCGATACGCTCAATCAATTCGAGCACTGGTGGAAAGAACCTGTGGAGCTAATCTTGGGGATGTTCGCGCTCGTCAACGCCGGCGTAGTGCTCTCCAGTGTCGGAGCGGGAACCTGGCTTGTCACCTTGGGCCTATTCGTCGGCAAACCGCTTGGGATCGTCGCATTCAGCTACTTTGCTGTCCGAGTTTTGAAATTGGACTTGCCAGGGGGCATGAATTTGAAGCACGTGACAGTGATCGGTTGCATAGCCAGCCTGGGCTTTACCGTCGCATTGTTCGTTTCCACCGCGGCCTTTCCGAACCCTGGACCGATCCAAGACTCGGTCAAAATGGGCGCGTTGCTAAGCTTCTTGGCCCCGGTAACGGCAATCGTTGCGGCGAAGGCCTTGGGAATTCGCCTTGCATTTCTGGATCGCAAGGCCGCCGCCTAGTAGCGGCTACGATCCCCGAACTGTGAATTCAAACAAGGCGACGTCTCGATTGCAGGCGTCGCCTTGAATTCGTTTGACAGCCTGCACTGGCGCGATCTTGGCAGTCCTGACGCCGGAGTCAAGAAACACTTGATGACAGCAGCTTCTTTCAGATTGGCGTGTTATTCGCGTCTTTAGCCACAAATGCCCGTCAAAATGCTGTGGCTTTGGGTCTCGTGCGGGGGGCGCGGTGTTGCCCGCCTTGGGCACCTTCGCCTATCTTCTTGGGTTCTTTTGGATAAGAAGATTTGGCCAGTTTGCCAAATCTGGTCAGTCGCGAACCTTTTGCACAGGGTGCAGCTACAAGGTTTCGCCATAGGCAAAAGCTCACGAAGTGTAGGAAGCGTCTCGCATGGGTTGGTATGTCTTTGGAGTCATCATTGCGATAGTACTTTTGATGGCGGGGTTAGCCCTGCTATCACCGAGAGTCTTCGTTCGATCAATGATCCGGCCCTTGCTGGCGATTCTCTATCGCAAACGCGTTGTCGGACTCGAAAACCTTCCCAGCGAAGGCGGCTATCTGATTGTCAGCAATCATGTGTCGTGGATCGACGGTATCGTGCTGCTGTGGATGCTACCTCGCAACATTCGGTTCGTCGTCGATGGCGGCAATTTTGAAACACCGCTGACAAAATGGATCGCCACGGCATTCGGCACCATCATGATGGTCAGCAATCCGAAGTCGATTGCCAGGGCACTGAAGACTGCTCGTGAAGGACTGAAAGCGGGCGACGTGATTGGAATTTTCCCCGAAGGCACATTGACCCGAACCGGGCAACTGCAGGGATTCAAAGCGGGATTCCGAAAGGTGCTGCAAAACAATGACGCGCCAATCGTTCCCGTTTATTTGGACGGGATGTGGGGAAGCATTTTTAGCTTTTCTGGTGGCAAGTTCTTTTTCAAATGGCCAAGCAAATTTCGGCGACGACTGACCGTCTATGTTGGCAAACCGCTTCCAAACGAAACACCAACTGAGATCGTGCGATCGCAAGTTGCTCAACTGGCGGCGCGTTCTCAGGTCGAGCACCGCGACGAATATCCACTGGTCGCGAAGATGCTGATTCGGACATGGCGACGCCGCGGCGGTCGTTTGCAAGTTGCCGATTCGATGGGCACTGAACTGAAGGGCCGCGAAGCGTTGACACGTGCGTTGGCATTACGGCGGATGCTGGCGCGTGAAGTCATGTCACCAGACGAAACGAACATCGGGATCTTGTTACCGCCAAGCGTCGGTGGCGTCATCGTCAATGTTGCCTTGGCCTTTGACCGCCGCGTTGCGGTGAACCTGAACTACACTGTTTCCAGCGAGGTCATCAATTACTGTGTCGATCAAGTCGGCATCCAACATGTGCTGACGAGTGAAAAGTTCCTCAGCAAGACCGGTCTAAAAGTTGACTCAAACGTGATCACCTTGGAATCGGTCCGCGATAAGGTCACCACGGCAGACAAAGTCATCGCGTTTGTTCAAGCCAATCTTGTTCCCGCTCGGCTGCTGTTTCGACTGCTTGGACTGAACCGAGTCAAGATCGATGACTTGCTAACGATCATCTTCACCAGCGGTTCAACAGGAATGCCCAAAGGCGTCATGTTGACCCAGGGGAATATCAGCCACAACGTCGACGCGATTGAAAAAGCGATCCGTTTGAATCACGACGATGTGGTGCTCGGTGTATTGCCGTTCTTTCACTCGTTCGGCTACAGCGTCACGCTATGGGCGGCACAGGTGCTTGGGCCTTGTGGTGTGTACCATTTCAATCCGCTCGATGCACGCCAAGTCGGCAAGCTTGCCGAGCGGTACGGCGTTACGGTCATTCTTGGCACGCCTACGTTCGTCCGGGGATATATCCGGCGGATTAGTCCCGAACAGTTTTCAAAACTAGACATCTGCGTCGTCGGCGCTGAAAAGATGCCGGGCGAACTATTCGAAGCTTTCGAAGAACGTTTTGGTGTCCGGCCTGTCGAAGGCTACGGCACAACGGAATTAAGCCCACTGGTCTCCGTTAACGTTCCGCCAACAAGATCGCCTTCGAAGCACCAACCCGACCGCATCGAAGGCTCTGTTGGAAGGCCACTGCCAGGTGTTTGTGCCAAGGTGGTCTCCCAAGATACCGGCGAGGAACTGTGCGCTGGCGAAGACGGCATGCTTCTGATATCCGGCCCCAACGTGATGGCTGGGTACGCAAACAAGGCTGAACTTACATCGCAGGTCATCAAAGACGGCTTCTACGTGACTGGCGACGTTGCTCATATCGATGCCGATGGGTTTATTCACATCACCGGACGCCTGAGCCGTTTCTCCAAGATCGGTGGTGAAATGGTTCCACACGTTAAGGTGGAAGAAGAAATTTGCAATATCGTTGGACGCGCCGTTACCGACCAAGGGCAAACCGAAGAACCCGACGAAAACGCGATGAATGTCTGCGTGACAGCGGTGCCCGATGTAAAGAAGGGAGAACGGCTGATCGTGTTACACCGACCCTTGCCAGTCGACATCGAAGAAGTCCTTGCCGGGTTGAAAGCGGCTGGGCTTCCGAACTTGTTCATTCCCTCACGAGACTCGTTTTACGAAGTCGAACAGATTCCGTTGCTTGGCACTGGAAAGCTTGATCTGAAGGGCGCAAAAGACTTGGCCCTTCAACTGACCGGCGGATCTCCCAAACAGTCAGCTTAGTAGCCTTTGTCGGATGCGCCGCTGGAATGTGAATTGCGTACTGCAAATACCGACGAAGGCTTCTGAGATAGCCTTCCGCTACACTTGCCGTTGGTCCCAATAAAAAACGCCGTGCAACTGCTGTCAGTCGCACGGCGTTCGTTTTATATCGGCTGGCTTGCGTTAGTTCCGTAGCAGCTCACGAATTCCGTAGGTGAAGAAGGTTCCCAATCCGAAGTTCAGGATTTCCTCTTCTGGCTTGTACTGCAGCACAAGCGTGTCACCGGATTTGATCAATGGCCGCGAACGCGGATCGTTGATCGCTTTTGCCAAGTCAACTTCGATCGCGATTTGCCCGTTGCAATCCGTCTTTCGAAGGATGTAGAGGCGTCCTGGAGGGATCGTCGCAATCGCACCACCGAGACCGCCAAGACCGCCAGATCGTGTTGACTGAGCAGTCTGTCCATAGACGCCATTGCCAACCATGGACATAGCACCGAGTACGTCGAGGTCGTAGTCACGTGGCAGTGGAAACTCTCCACCTGGAAGCAATCCGCCCGTGTAGAAGACTTCCGTCTCCCGTGACTCGATGTAGACGATGTCGCCTTCCTGCAGAGTGATATCTTCCGCTGTCAGGTTTGGCGAATCTCCTGGTGGCAAACGCAGTGGCACACGAAGGATCGTTGGATCATCTGGAAGCTTCGGTGGGCATGCACATGGATCCGCCATTGCGGCGATCCGTTGCTTGCGGAACTCGGCCAAGAACTCTTCACGCATCTCGCGATTTCGCTTGCTGGCACGAAGAACCTTCACTTGGTTCTTCGCATTGAGTCCAGGCAATCCACCGGTTTCGACCAGAGCATGCAGAATATCATTCTGATAGGCCTTCAGCTTGACCAACCCACCGCTCGCACTACGGTCCGTACCACCACGCAGTTCCGCTGAATTGGTACTACGTCCCATCCCAAAGTCTTCTCGAACGACAATGATGTCGATCGTGCGTTCTTGGATGATGGTCACGATCGGGCGTGCTTTGTCGCTACGCAAAATATCGTTATCGATATACGCGTCGCGAATCGCATCCCGAACTTGATCCAATGTCAGACCAGCAACGTTCAGTGGTTCAATCAGCGGAAGCGACAGCGTTCCGTCTTCTTGAATCGTAACGGGATAGCCCACTGAAGGCGGCAAGGTGCTCTGCGCGTCGGGGAAGTTGACCGGCGGTGGACCTGGCGGTTCACCTGGTGGGTTGTAAGGTAGGACGCCTTCGATATAAACGCCCAGGATGTCACCCGATCCCAAGATGTAATCGCGTGGTGGTTCCAGCGTCAGCAACGAGATGTCGACAGGGACCAAATCGTTTTTAGGCTCCGCGAAGAACTGCGAAGGGACGCGTGACGCGGGGATACCGTTAATTGGCTGCGTCAACGCGGAGCAACCGGTCATCGATCCGACCAATAGCGAAGCGGTTGCGACTGAGACGCCGATACGTCGCAGTCGTTGCCAGATCGTTGATCGCAGTCCTTCGCCAGCGATTCGCCGGTCGTGAACCAAGTTTGAAGAGGTTGTATTCATCCTTGAACTTCTCACTGAGGGTATTCAGCGTGGATTCTTGGCCACGAACTGCTTATTCAAATTTGAAGGGGATTTCGTCGCCGGCGGCGTTGGCAGTTGAGGCTGCTGGGCCGACAGGTGGCAATGCGAAATCGGTAGGCGTTTGGCCAGCGCCTTTGGGCAAATCGATACTTCCGAAAATGCCTTCGATCGAATCTTCCGTCCCGTCCTGGGCTTGGATCTCCTGCATCGGAACGCCTTCGTCATTCAAGCTGAACGACTGCGCTGTGTCCGATGGCGAATCGACCAAATCACGTGCTGCTGGAGCGACGTTAGCTGCCTCCACTGTGTTCGACGATTGAACGCCAAAGCTTGCCGAAGCCGCGTACTCCGTTTCGCTCGGATACTCGTTTGGCTGCGCAGTCATTTCGGGAGACTCGATCGCAGGCAAATAAGCCTGTGGAGGCAACTCTTGAGGAGTCACATCGATGTCGCCTCCTGGCAACACTTCAATCTCGGTGGCTGATTCTGGGTTTGGCAGAATCACCTCGACTTCACTTCCAGGAACGATGTACTCCTGAAGCGGCATTCCGTCGGGACCGTACATCACCGGTGCCGGAGCAGGCATCTCATCAGATGACTTTTTCGATTCCGTTTCGGCAATCGTATGCGGCCGGACATTGGACCAGTTGCTCAAACCATCCTGTTCGGCAGCCTTGGCACCGTAGGGGTAACCGGCGAAAAAGGCTCCGATGGCAGCTTGCCCACCAGGTGACTGGTATTTCCAGCCCCAATACTGGGTTGGCGCGACCGATGGCGTACATCCGCTACCGCCGTTTGCAACGTCGATATAGCCTTTGATGAAACCGGCCTTGAACTCGGAAAGGTTTGCTTGACCTGCATGACAAGCCTGCTCGCGGAACCAAGCACGCTGTGCGAACACCCGATTACGGTGCGACAGCATGAAATCGTCCAAGCAATCGGTCCGCCGAGCGTAGCTGTAGGCGTTACCGATGATGGAGCATCCCGCGGAGCCGGTTAAAATGAGGGCCGCAGAACCAGCCAAAATCGCTGCTTTTAGCTTTGAACGGCGCACCGTTCGCAGTGATTTTTGGCGGGTGTTCGCGTCAATTTGCGAATGTCCCGTTGAAGCGGGTTGTTGTTCGGGTGCGTTCGACGCACTGTCAGAACGAATCGCCATTTGGCCCCCCTTGGCTGCTGGCAGAATTCGAAGTCGATTGTTTAATCAATTTGGACAGCAAGCCTTGTTGGGGCGGACCGTCCTAGGGGTGTTTATCGCCGTAACAGTCAAGAGGATTTAATGAAAACTGACGGAATCGCGGCTTGTACGGGTTCCAACGGCTTTACGGCCCGTTTCAATTACAATGGTTCGTCTCGGCAGCCATGGATTTTCAGGCGGGCTTTCCCTCTGATCGTTGCAAAGAAAACCCAATTCAAAGATTCGCGTCATTCTGTTTTGGGGTTTCCTTTTTAAACTGAGGCGATCTGAAATCGTCGGGTAGACTTTAATGACAAGCCGCTCCCCATTGGTGCGAGTCATTAAGTCAACAGGCGAGACAAATCTAAACAGTGGTGTAAGTACGACATCTATGACTTTTCTGACTCTGGTTTCACTCATCTGTTCGGTTGCCGCGGCGCTCGTTTTCGTGCCAACCGTGCGTGCACTTGCTCGACTCGTCGGAATGGTTGATAAGCCCGACGCCGAAAGAAAGCTGCACCGCGCGCCAATCGCCCTGGGCGGGGGGGTCGCTGTCGTAATCAGCGTTCTGGTTGGTTTCGCAGCAACGGTGATGTTCGACCGCAACTTCGGGACGTTCCAACTGGGCTATGTCGATAGCCAATGGTACCGATTATTTGCCGCCGGAACCGCGATCATGCTGGTCGGCTTGATCGATGACGTCTGGATCATGCGTGGAAGGCAGAAACTTCTGTTTCAAATCCTGATCATTTCGGCGCTCGTCGGCAGTGGAACGATCGTCAGCAAAGTTGGCTTGATGGGTATGGAGCTTCAACTGGGATCGCTGGCTTTTCCAGTCACAGTGTTGTGGTTGTTGGTCTGCGTCAATGCCCTGAATCTTATTGACGGCGCTGACGGAATGGCGACGACCGTTGGAGCATTTATCGCGATGGGCTTGGCGGTGCTTAGCTTGTCACTTGGCGCCGACCTGGGAGCCGTCTTCGCGTTCTGTCTTGCTGGAAGCCTTCTCGGTTTCTTGGTCTTTAACAAACCACCCGCATCGATCTTCCTTGGCGATGCGGGAAGCATGGTCATCGGGCTTTTCATCGGTGTGCTTTCCGTTTGGGGCAGCGTCAAAGGCTCAACGTTGCTTGCTTCTGCACCGATTGGGATCCTTGCAATTCCGCTATTCGATTCGACGGCCGCGATTGCACGCCGTTGGTTGACCGGACGAAGTATTTACGCAACCGACCGGGCTCACCTGCACCACTTGCTGGATAAGAAATACGGCCATCGCGGGATGTTGCTGATTGTTGCCGGCCTCTGCTTAGTGACAACGTCAATGGCAGTCGCATCGGTGCATTTCGAAATGCCGTGGCTTGCCATGTTGGGAATCATCCTGGCAGGCACATTCTTGGTGATCACGCGATCATTTGGACATGCCGAATGCCAACTGTTGCTGATGAAAGCCACGCACATGACCCGATCTTTCTTCATCACTCCGCAACAGTCGATGACCGAAAAGAACCATCGCTGCGTCCCGCTGCAAGGGTCCGGTGATTGGGGAGTCGTTTGGGAGCCGCTCGTCGATTTTGCACAGGTGCACAATCTGGCGAAGATCAGTATCGATTTGAATCTTTCATGGATTCACGAAGGCTATCACGCGAGCTGGTCAGCTGTACGAATGCCTGACCGAATCAACCAAATCCAAATGCGATGGCCGATCATCATCAAAGCCAGCGGGCAATCGATGGGCGTCAATATCGGTACTCTACACGTCGTTGCGGCCGCAGATTCGCCTGGGATCCATGAGCGGATGGCAGACCTGACGATGCGACTAGTCGACCTGGAACCGCAAGTCCAACTGGTTATCGATGAGCTTGAACGCAAGCGAGCTGGTGTTTCGGAGAAGCCGCTTGTCACAACAGCACCACGTTTCGCCAGCCAGGAACGCAGAAACGACACGTCAACGATCTTGACCTAGTACGTTTATCGCCCAGACCGACGTTTGAGTCGCTTGTGTTGCTTCAGTAACATCCGACTTCGACGGTTCGGCTCGCCGAAGGTTTGACAACGCCTGTAGTCAAACTACCTACACGGCACAACATTGATCGCAGTCTGCGGCGGTGTGCAGCAAATCCCTCACCTGCACCAGAATGAGTGAGCTACCCAACCACACTCTACTACCTGGGTTTGTCATAGCTTGGATGCTTTTTCTTTGGACTGTGGAGGCCTCCACAGTCACCAGCAATGCCGGTCTGGCACAGTGATTTAAGTGCCGCTGGAGCGATAATGAAGGGTCTGCGTATTTCGGCGGCGATCTGCAAGCAGACGCTAGTGAACTTTTCTATCAGTCGCTAGCTTGGTCGGGCCCGCTGCCTCGGCGAGCCTATCTGACACGACTGATACAGCGGGCACATCCCCCCGAGCCGAATGGTTGTTCGGGCTAGTCAGCTGATCCTGATCCGGGATGTTGATTGAGGGCAAACCGTAACGCCGAAACGGAATGTAGGCGATAGGTGATGCTGAACGGTCAGGTTAACTTGACTATCCAAGTGTCTCCTGTGCAACAGAGACTGAAAAACGCATTGAGTGCAGTACAAAGGCTCCGATTCGAGCGAAGCTGTCACCCAGGTGGACGAAGTCCGCGCTGAACGGTCAAATGGTGCCATCGACATTGCGGCGATGTTGCAAATCGTCTGCAACATTCCTTTGTTTAAGCGATACCCAAAGGGTTTTGAATTCGTGCCCATTCTTCCGAAAGAACCAGATCGGTTCCCCGAAGACTTGTTGGATTCCGAGGTCGCGACGAAGTCAGATTGGTGGCTGCTGTACACAAAGAGTCGTCAAGAAAAGCAATTGATGAGGCAGCTTCGCGAGCTGAACCTGTCTCACTACGGCCCGCAAATCGAACAGCGCAAACGTTCGCCAGCGGGACGTGTTCGCACCAGTTTTGTTCCGCTCTTCAGCAACTATGTCTTCATGTGCGGAACTGAAGAAGATCGCTACAACGCGGTTTGCACTGGTTGCGTTCAGAAGGTTACTGAGATCACCGATGTCGAGATCCTGCTAGCCGACCTGCATCAGATCAGTGACTTGATTTCGATTGGCGCCCCAATGTCAATCGAGGAACGAATTCTTCCTGGGCAACATGTCCGAGTGAAAAACGGACCGTTTGCCGGATTCGAAGGCGTCGTCATTCGACGCGACCAAGAAACACGACTGCTCGTGTCAGTCCAATTTATGGATCAGGGCGTGAGCGTCAAACTTGATGATTGCCAGCTCGAACCACTCGGAACACCATCCGACGGATCGGCGATTGCCAAGGAATAGGTGAGCGGCTTCTCTAATCCGCTCGATTGCGTGACTTGTTTTAAGCCCCAAAGCGACTACTCGTACTCATGACTGTTTCCAAGATCTGCTGCATCGGCGCCGGCTATGTTGGCGGCCCGACCATGGCAATGATTGCTCACAAGTGTCCTAACATTGACGTCAAAGTTGTGGACATCAATGAGACGCGAATCGCTCAGTGGAATTCAGACACGCTTCCGATCTATGAACCGGGACTGGACGAGATCGTCAAGTCAGCTCGTGGAAAGAACTTGACGTTCACGACCGAAGTCGATGCGGCGATCAAAGAAGCCGACATGGTCTTCATCTCGGTCAACACTCCGACGAAGACTTTCGGTGTCGGTGCGGGTCGCGCAGCAAACTTAGAGTTCGTTGAGAAATGTGCGCGTCGCATCGCCGAAGTTGCTGAAGGCCACAAGATCGTTGTCGAGAAATCGACTCTGCCCGTTCGGACCGCCGAAGCCGTCAAACGCATCCTGTCAAATGCAGAAAACGGTTGCACATTCGATGTACTGAGCAACCCAGAGTTTCTCGCCGAGGGGACTGCTGTCGAAGACTTGCTCGCGCCCGATCGCGTTCTTATCGGTGGTGAACGCCCCGAAGCGATCCAAGCCCTTGTCGATGTCTATGCACAATGGGTCCCAAACGATCGCATCCTGACGACGAACTTGTGGAGCAGTGAGCTTTCGAAGCTAACAGCGAACGCATTCCTCGCCCAACGTGTTTCATCGATCAACGCCATCAGCGCGCTTTGCGAAGCGACCGAGGCGGACGTGGATGAAGTTGCCGCCGCGATCGGGACTGACTCACGAATCGGACCTAAGTTCCTAAAAGCTTCCGTAGGTTTTGGTGGAAGCTGCTTCCAAAAAGATATCCTGAACCTCGTCTACTTGTGCGAGTACTTCGGGCTACCCGAAGTCGCCGAATACTGGGAACAAGTTGTTCGCATGAACGACTACCAGAAAGAGCGGTTTGTCAGCCGCATGGTTCGAACCATGTTCAACACCGTCTCTGACAAGAAGATCGGCGTCTGGGGTTTTGCGTTTAAGAAAGACACCAATGACACTCGCGAATCTGCTGCGATCTATGTCTGTCGCGACCTGCTGCTAGAGAAAGCACGCGTCTGCATCTACGACCCCCAAGTCAGCAAAGAACAGGTGATCCAAGAACTGGAGTACGTGTTTGCGGACGGCGATAACGGGATCAGCCCCGCCAAACGTGAACTGATCCAAAGTCACGTGACGTTCGCGACCGACTGCTACGATGCCTCCGAAGACGCTCATGCGATCGCGGTATTGACAGAATGGGACGAGTTTGTTGACATCGATTTTGCTAAGGTTTACTCGTCGATGAAGAAGCCAGCATTTGTCTTCGATGGACGAAATCGCCTGAAGCACCTGAACCTGAGTGAAAAGGGATTCGAGTACCACGGAATCGGTTTCTAAGCGGCTTATGAATTCAATCAAGCTTCCAGAAGGACGAGTATATGTCGCTGGTCACCGAGGAATGGTGGGCGGCGCGGTCGTTCGATTGTTGCGCCAACTGGGTATCGAAGAGAGCAACTTGCTGTTGCGTGATCGAAACCAATTAAACTTGACGCGGCAAGACGAAGTCGAAACGTTCTTCAACAACGAACGCCCTGATGTTGTGATCTTTGCCGCGGCGAAGGTCGGTGGTATCCATGCCAACGACACCTACCCCGCTGAATTCATCTACGACAATCTGATGATGGCGGCCAATTCGATTGATGCAGCCTACCGGAGCGGGACTCGTCGATTTCTGTTTCTTGGCAGTACCTGTATCTACCCGCGAATGGCTCCACAGCCGATGCCGGAAGACTGCTTACTGACCGGCCCACTGGAACAGACCAACGAAGCTTATGCCTTGGCAAAAATCAGTGGACTAAAGCTTTGCCAGCATTACCGAACGCAATACGGCGTGCAGTATCACTCAGCCATGCCGACAAATTTGTACGGGCCTGGTGATAACTACCATCCCGAGAATTCGCATGTCATGCCGGCGATGATTCGCCGCTTTGATGAAGCGGTTCGAAATGGTGCAGACGAAGTTGTGATTTGGGGAACCGGCACACCTCGCCGCGAATTCCTACATGTCGATGACTTGGCACGCGGACTGGTTCATCTAGTGAACATTGAAGACCCGCCAAATCTGGTGAACGTCGGTACCGGATCCGACATCTCGATTCGGGAATTGGCGGAATTGATCGCCCGTGTAACCGGCTTCACCGGTAAGATAGTTCAAGATACCAGTAAGCCGGATGGGACTCCCGTAAAACGCACTAACACCGATTTGGTGCAGTCAACCGGTTGGGAGCCAAAGATTGCTCTGGAAATCGGGATCAAAAAGACTTACGAAGACTATTTGCAGACTGTCAAAACTGGCGAATTGCGAGAAGTTTAGCAGGGCAGTGCGGCAATAGTCGCAACGCTATCGCTTTGTTAGTTCACCAACACCGAAACAACCAACGCGGCAATGACGAAAAAGGCACTTATCACAGGCATCACTGGGCAGGATGGCTCTTACCTTGCAGAGTTGCTGCTGGAAAAGGGTTACGAGGTGCACGGTATTGTTCGCCGAAGCAGCACGTTCAACACCGACCGAATTGAACACATCTATATCGACCCACACGATAAAGATGCCAAGTTGTTTCTGCACTACGGTGACTTGACCGATGGTCAGAGCCTGACGAACCTGGTTTTGAACATCGAACCTGATGAAGTTTACAACTTGGGCGCCCAATCACACGTCCGGGTTTCGTTCGATGCTCCTGTGTACACCGTGCAAACGGTTGCGGTTGGTGCACTGAACGTTCTCGAAGCTGCTCGTCAACTGAACCAAAAACGCGAAGTCCGTGTTTACCAAGCGTCCAGTAGCGAAATGTACGGTGACGTCTTCGAAACACCACAGACCGAAAAGACTCCGTTCTGCCCACAAAGCCCATACGCCTGTGCGAAAGTTTATGCGTTTCACCAGACGGTGAACTATCGTCACGCGTACGATCTGTTCGCCTGCAACGGAATTCTATTCAATCACGAATCCCCACGCCGTGGTGAGACATTCGTCACGCGCAAGATCACTCGCGCTGCGACCCGCATCAAAGTTGGCCTCCAAGAAAAGCTCTACCTCGGCAACTTAGACGCCAAGCGAGACTGGGGTTATGCGAAAGACTACGTGCGTGGCATGTGGATGATGCTCCAGCATGACACCCCTGACGACTACGTCCTCGCGACAGGTGAGACCTACACCATTCGCCAGTTCTTGGACTACACCTTCCAATACCTCGAACTGGATTGGAAAGATTACGTCGAGACCGACCCACGATATTATCGCCCGACTGAAGTTGACTTGTTGCTAGGTGACTGCACCAAAGCGAAAGAGGTCTTAGGCTGGGAACCCGAGACAAGCTGCAAAGAACTAGCTGAACTGATGGTCGATCACGACCTAGAGCTAGCCCGCAGTGAAGCCGCTAGACAAGCGACGGCCTAAGCAGCGACTTTCGGCCACTATTTAAAACCCATTGACGCAAGTTGATTGGCAACAATCAACTTGCACGACTCGGAAATGACTGTGGTCCCAATCGTGGGCCGCCAATATTCAGCTTCGTCGCTTTCGACACCTTGATCTTCTCATCTGCATTGAGCTACTGAGCGTGCATTTGCCGCTCGCAATCGGGTTGCTCGCATTCATTCAAATTTACGATTGAATCGCGATCATCTCGTCTTCATGGCTTTACGCCTGCTTATCTTTTGAAAGCCCATTTCCACGATCGACATAAGGTCGACATCAGCACTGTGTTGCTGGTTGCGATTTTGCTTGTGCCCCTAGCAATCAGCTTTGATCTTGGAGGCGCACTTAGCTGGACTCGCTATATCGCCGCACTGGCGGTCCTTGCTGTTTCAACAACACTGTCAGCTGCCGTCATCGCAAATAGCGTGATCCAGCGTACTAAATCGGTGGATGCAGATCGTCGCGACAACACGCTGATTATCACTGCGGTACCACCAACACCAGTTGTACTGATCAGCGTCTTGATGTGTGGTTTCGCCGCCATGCAGTTGACACCGGTTTCGGATCAGCTTTTAAAGTTTCTTAGCCCAGGATCATCCGCAGTCTATTCCGACTGGATTGCACCTTTCGGATTTTCCGAAAGCGAAATCCGCCCCGTTATTTCGGTGAACCCTGGAAGGACACTGTCCGCATTGGCAACCGTCGCATTGGCTGCTGCGACGATGTTGATTGTGTCACAACTGAAATTCTCAATCTGGCATTTGACAGTTGGGCTATCAGCTATTGCCATCGGAACGTTTCTCCATTCCTGCTATGGAATTTTGTTTACGCCGGTTCCTGACAGCGATGTCAATGCGTTGCAATTCGGGGGCTTCTACAACCGGAACAATGGAGCGTTGTTCATCAACATCGGCGTTGCAGCCTCTATTGGCCTTCTCGTGTCTCGACTGCTTTCGCCCGCGATGGGGAACCGAGGTAAACGATGGCAATTCGATTTTCTGGAGTCGCTACAAGATCCGTTTGTCTGCATCGCACTCGTTAGCCTTGGCACAAACATACTAGCGCTCTTTTTGTGCGGCTCACGCGGGGGACTGATTTCGTCGATCGCCGGGATCATTGCAGTATCGATTTGGGCATTCCAGCGTCATTCGACGACAAAGTTGCTAGGCGTGCTTGTGGCTCCACTGGTGCTTGGGCTGGGCGTTGCGCTCATGTTGGGTGGAAATGCGAAAAGTTTGTCGCGTGCGTCGAAACTAAATCCAAGAGCAGTTGTCGAAGGCCTGTCGGGAGAAACACGTCTGCAGCATTGGGCTGACGCAATGGATGCGGCGAAGGCCTATTTGCCGCTTGGTGGCGGAGTCGGCACATATCGTGAAGCATACTTGCCCTATCAGCAAAAGGGACCGAACCAAACCTTTGCGAACGCCGACAACCTATACCTTGAATTGATTGTCGAGGCTGGGATCGGGGGCGTAGCCTTCGTTCTGATCCTAAGCACGGTTGCTGGAATCGCACTTTATCGATTGCACCGCTCGAGTGACCCCATTGACTTAGCTTTATCAGCCACTGGGGCATATCTCGTTGCATCTATTGCGATAAGCCAGATTACGGATTTTGGTTTGTTGCTACCTGCGAATATGCTTTTATCTGGAGCGTTATTCGCGATCATCGTCCATCGATCATGCACCACCAAACGGCTCAAGCAAAACGCGAACCGAAAAGATTTATTTGCCATCTACAGGGCGAATTCTAACTGGATTGTGATGTCCAGCTGGGCGATCTTGCCTGTGCTACTGACAAGCGGCGCGGTCAGCGTGCTTCACAAAAATGCGACAGATGATGCTCTATACTTTGCTGGCCTGGCGCGATTCAAATCCGATCGCTACGATTTCGACAAACTTTGCGACGCGGCCGACAGCTTTGCAAAACAAAGTCCAGAACGGAATTTTAATTTGTCACTGTTGGCAAGTAAGTACAACTTTGCCGAAGGCCGGTTTAGAGACATTCTGTCGCAAAACCCAACAACAGAAAAACAGCTTGCCGAAGCTATCGAAGCCTCATCACCTGGCAGACGTACGCTTGAGGAAGTTTCTCTAGACGCTTCTGAAAACTACCTCGCAGCGAAACACTTCGCGTTGATTGCGTTGCAGCAGAATCCACTTTCTGTCGATGCCAGGGTGCAGCTTCTACAAACTGACTTCATTGCGGATGATGACGACCTAGGATCGCAAATGATTAGCCAACTGGCGAGGTTGCAATCACAGAACGGACCGTTCTTGATGGAATTGGCAAATTACGCATTGCATCGTGGAGACATAGCAGAAGCTCAGCAATTGGCAATTCAGGCAACGACAGTGCGTCCCGTTCTGGCAAGAGACTTTGTAACTGTCGCTGCGAACGACTCCAGATTCAACCTTTGCGATGCCATCAGCGATCGCGCACCGGCCAAACGATTAGCCGCACAAGCACTCCTCAATCGTGCGTCAACCGAAGTTGGGCGGTTCCCAAATGGTGACGAATTTCTATCGCACTACATCGATCAATTCGACCAGCACACTTACACGAACTCCGATCAGCGTGCCGAAAGTCTACGAGAAGCCTGCTGGGCATGCCTTCTGCTTGGGCGTACCAGCGAAGCTGTGGAGTTCGGCATGGAAGCGATCAAATACGCTCCTGGAAAGCATGATTTCTATGTCACCGTGTCGTCATGGTTTTTTGAACACGGCGAACTGGAGCATGCAAAAGCATTTGCTGAACTCGGTTTGGCAGAATTCCCTTCAGACGAAAAGTTGCTAAAGCTTCTCGTGACGATCGACAGCGCAAGATGACGATTTCAAAAGCCGTCGATGAGTCCGCTGATTTGTGCGAAGCCATGACTGGATCGCCTGAAAATGGACTAGCCTCTGAAAATGCCGATCTGGAGCCGGCTAGTGTTCAAGCCGAGCGTCGTGAATCGAGGAACCGATCGATATTACTTGGTGCAGGGTTTGCGTTTTTCAGCAAGTTCCCTGCCCTTCTGGTGATGATCGTCTCGGTTCCGCTAGCGATCGATGCCCTGGGCGAAGAACGGTTCGGCGTTTGGGTAACCGTAACCACATTACTTACACTGCTGCGTTTCCTCGATGGCGGTGCGGCCAACGCGGTCATCAATATCGTTGCCGAATGCGATCAAAAGCAATCAAAGGATGCAGCCAAATCACTTGTCTCTAGCGTCTACGCATTCTTGGCGATTGTAGCTTGTTGGTGTTTCGGGTTGCAGTTCCTGATCGTACCGCAGATCGACTGGGGTTGGTTGCTTTCGCTTCCAGACACAATTTCGTCACGTGAAGTGATCGTTGTAACTTTAGCCGGTGCGGGTAGCTATTTCATCTCCATGCCACTGACCGTCGGTGCGAAAGTCCTGACCGGTTTACAAAAGTCCCACTGGGTATCGATCGCCAATTCCGTCGCCAATGTTGTTAGTGTCATAGCAACCGTCATCGCTTGGTACGTCGATGCAGGCCTTGTCGAGTTCGTCTTGTGTTTTGCTGCCCAACCGATCCTTTCCGGAATCATTTCGACATGGCTTTCGTTCCGCGTTCGACAGGGTATTTATCGCCCTAACATGCGTGTGGTCAGCCGACATAGTTTTAGCCACGCACTGAAAGTCGGAGCATTGTTTTGGGTTTTGCAAATCTGCGCCGCGGTTGCATATCAGTGTGATGCACTAATCGTTTCGCACTTCGCAGGGTTAACAGAGACAGCAAAATTGGGATTGGTTAGCCGACTCTTTCTAGTCGCCAACTCTGTTGCAATGCTGGTGATGGGACCGCTTTGGCCAGCGTTCCGAGAAGCCAACTTGGCCGGTGACGCCGATTGGGTTCGACAGACGTTCAAAAAGTCAATGAAATACTGCATGCTGGTATCGATAGCGTTGACACTTCCACTGACTTTTTTCTTCAACCCCATCAATCAAATCTGGACAGGCGGAAGTGCGGACCCCACCGGCTGGCTTGTCATCAGTGTATTTCTATGGAGCAACTTGCAAGTCGCTGGTCGGATCATCGCAATGCTGCTCAATGGTTTGCACGTGATCAAGCTGCAGGTGATTTGTTCGATATTGATGATGGTATTGAATGTTGCATTCTCAATCCCGCTGACAGTCTACTACGGAGCCTCAGGGGTTGTCCTGGGCTCCGTCCTGTCATTCACATTGGCAATCTTACTGCCTTACTGTTTTTGGATTCCTCGAGTGATTGATCGTCAGTGTCGAATTGCGGAGGGCACTCGCTGATGACGCGTGCTCAGAACTTAGATCCCATCGAAAGTCGCGTTGCTGACTGCCTTGCAGAATACATTTTTACTGGCAGGCTGATCGATAAACATGATGTCCAGTATTACCGCTGTCGCGATACTGGATTCATCCAAACGGAAGAGCCCTATTGGCTTGACGAAGCCTATTCGGATGTTATCGCAAACGCGGATTCAGGACTTCTAAGCCGATGTTACTCATTCCGTACCATCGCGGCTCTGCTGGTCGGTGACAACTTTCCAAAGCTGAATCGCATGTTGGACTTCGGAGGCGGCTACGGCGTCTTCACACGCTTGATGAGAGACATCGGAATCCCGGCATTCCATCACGATCCAATGTGTAGCAATCTCTTCGCACACGGCTTCGATACAGGTCTTTCCGGACAGTTCGACTTGATAACGGCTTTCGAAGTTTTTGAACATCTACCGAATCCGCGAACGACGGTGAAAGAGTTGATGTCGCATACCGACACGCTGTTCTTCTCCACTGTGCTTCAACCCAACAAGCAATTGAAATCTATAGAGGATTGGCACTACTTCTTGCCCGGTACAGGACAGCACATCTCGTTCTTCAATCAAGAAAGCTTGCGAAGACTTGCAGCGGAGAACGACGCCACTCTTTTTACAAATGGCTCGACATTGCACGCGATTTCGAGAGTGAAGTTGAAATTCGGAGCCGCACAAACCGGACCTTTATCACGTGTTCGCCGAGCGTGGTTCCGGGCAACTCACTGAGCAAGGATTCGCGGTAGTAAGTTATGTCAAAGAATGTTTTGCGTTTGTGCGGTAGTGTCTTTGCCAATCAAAAATACGGTGGAGTCTCTCGCTACCTAGTCGAACTCGCCAAAGGTGTTGCACGACGAGATGGATGGGGAGTTTCCCTTGGCGCGACTTTGTATTGCAATGAATATCTGCGAGGCATTTCGTCTGAAATCGGGCACCGCGGAATCTATTTTCCTAACCGTCCTAAAGGACTGGAACAGCTCAACCGAATTGCTTCGCAGCTAATCGCAACGATCAGCTTTCGAAAGCCAAGTGTCATTCACGAAGGCTTTTTCGACGACAGAAATTTCGGGGTGAATTCGATCCCGCGTGTTGCAACGTTCTACGACATGATCAGCGAACGATACATGCATGACGAACGCCACCTCAATGAAAAGCGACGAATTGCGGAAAGAGCTGACCGTCTGATTGCTATTTCGGAATCAACGAAGAACGATATGGTCGAGTTGATGTCGGTCTCTCCAGACAAAATCGATGTGATCTACCTTGCCGCCGACGTTCCCATCGTCGAACACAAATCGAATTTTGAATTCCCCTTACCGTTCATACTTTGGGTCGGCAATCGAAACGGCTACAAAAACTTCGAACGATTCGTCCAGGCGTTTGCGAACACCAAGGAAGCAAAAAATCAGCTCTGTGTCGTGTGCGCCGGTGGACCGACCTTCAGTTCCGATGAATTGGAATTGTGGTCGAGGCTTGGTCTAGCTGCAGAGTCTCTGATTCACATGCGTCCCACCGAGGAGACACTTGCGAACCTTTATCAACAAGCAGCTTATTTAGCGTACCTTTCACTTTACGAAGGTTTCGGAATACCGCCGCTCGAAGCGATGCTTTCCAACTGCCCTGTCGTTGCTTCTAGAAGCAGTTCGATACCCGAAGTTGTCGGTGATGCAGCGATGCTCGTTGACCCTTGCGAAATTGACGAAATCACTGTCGCGCTAGACCAACTTGCAAGTTCACCAGAGCGACGGTCGGATTACGCAGCCAGAGGACTCAAACGAGCACAACAGTTTTCCTGGGACGCATGTGTTGATCATCATATCAAGCTCTATGAACAACTGATCTGATGCGAAGCAAACGAATCGAAAGTGATCAACTGCCGGTAATTGATCCTGGCACTCGAGTGAATGAAGAGAAGTCAGTTGAGACCTTATAAACAGTTGCTGGGTTGGCCGAAACAGCTGCCGCCACGCCCTGAATTTGCAAAGGCGATGTCCGAGGATGCATTACCTACAATCTCGGTGGTTTGCCCAAGCTATCAACAGGGGCGGTACATCGAACAGATGATCCTCTCGGTAATCTATCAAAACTATCCTAAGGTCCAGCTGGTGATCTTTGATGGTGGTAGCACCGATGAAACGGTAAATGTTTTCAAAGCGTATCAAGACGAGATTAGCCACTGGGTTTCAAAGCAAGATCGCGGACAGTCCGACGCGTTGAACCAGGGTTTTCAATTTGCATCTGGCGATGTCGTCGGTTGGCAAAATGCGGATGATCTCTACCTGCCAAACGCTTTCTGGAATGTTGCGCGCGCGGCACATGACACTGAGCGACCGAAAGACAGCGTTTACTTTGGTCATGTGCAGATCATTGACAATGAAGTTCTCGTTGGAACAAAGTACTTCACCAATTTTTCCTTACGTCAACTGGTCTATCGCGGGATCAACTTTTCAACACAATCGCTTTTCATCGGGTCCAACGTTTGTCGTAAATTCGCAATCGATGAGTCCCTTAATTATGCGATGGACGGAGAGTACGTCCTGCGACTTTCGAAAGCCGGAGTTCCGTTGCATTTGGTGAACCAGTGCTTAGGAGCTTACCGGCGGCATCCAGATGCAAAGACGATCGCTTTTTCAGAAAAATCCCGAGCTGAATGGGTGTCTGTATTGGAGCAAAACGGCTACCCAGCCGACGTCAGCAAGGTTCATAAAGCTCTGCTTTTTACCGAACGCTTATGGGGACTGACGAAACAAGGCGTTTTGCTTCGGGCAGTCGGTGGAAAATATTTCGGCTAGCATGTTTACCAAACTCTGCAGGTCGCTCTATCAAGCTGTTTGCCTTCGGCTAAGTCGCTGCACACCGGCCACCCGCGGATTCCGTTTTCGAAATTCGCTGCTGCGTGCGGCCGGCTTTCAAGTCGATCCAACGGCAAGACTCTGCTCGTCGGTAAAAATCCTTGGCACGTTTGATCTAAAAGTTGGCCGTGAGACTTTCATTGGCCACGAGACAATGATCACTGGTGGTGATTGCTCGATCTCGATTGGCAGTCACTGCGATATTTCCACTCGTGTGCTAATCATTGCCGGAACACACGACCTGACCCCCGGTGCACTCAGGATTGCTGGCGACGGCCGATCAGAGAATATCACCATTGGCGATGGCTGTTGGATCGGCGCAAACGCGACCATCCTGGCAGGCGTATCGATTGGCGACCGATGTATGGTTGCCGCAGGAGCGACAGTCACGCGATCAGTACCGTCCGACACAATGGTCGGCGGAGTTCCGGCGAAAGTCATACGTTCGTTTAGCGAACAAGCAAATCCATAGGCCTCGCATTCAAAGCGACCCGTCAACGATTTCCGTTCGATAAAAGCGCCGTTACCTGGCATCTGAGCTGCAGACTCATTGCCGCAATTTGACACCCGTATTCCTCACGCCAACGCAGTTCTGCCTCGGCAAAAAAAGATCTGTTTGGAAATGGCTTGTCGCAAGCCATTCAAGATGATTCATGAGTGCGTTTAAGAAGACACTGCTGCAGACATCGAAGTTTGCAAAACTCTGTTGTGTAGAACCGGGGAAGGAACTTCGCCAAATATTCCACAAAGGACCAGCGCCCGCAAAGATCGCCTTTGATCATTTGCCAAAGTGCGGTGGGTCATCTTTGAACCATTTCCTGGAATCAAATTTTCTTTGGCGGCAAACGTTTTCGACGTGTGGAAGCTTTCCAAGAACCTCGATCGAAAAATTTCATTCGCTGAGCGAACAGCAAAGGCAATCTTATCGATTAATCAAGGGGCACTTGGTCAATCAGTTGTTCGGACTCATCAGCGACGATTTTTTGAAGATCACCATTTTAAGAGATCCGGTCGATCGAATCGTTTCACACTACTTTTATGTTAAACGTCGTCCGACTCACTATCTGTATCCACGGATCGAAAAGGAAGCAATTTCGCTTGAAGAATTTGTCAGCTTGGGGTTAAGCGATGAACTTTCAAATTGGTATACGCTCCATTTTTCCGGCTGGTCCGAAACTGCCGCAAGCGAAAATCCAAAGGGTGCTGTGGATGCAGCATTCAGCTCAGTCGTGAACACCTACAATGTGGTCGGCTTTCTTGATCGATACGATCGATTTGTCGAGTGTCTGCAATCAATCGCCAACCTAGTGGTGCCCAACTCAGGTGGAAAAAAGAACGTCACTTCGGGACGTGTTTCTGTAAAGCAACTCGAAGCGAAAACACGGGACGTTATCCAAGAACACAATGAAATGGATACCGAACTGTATCGGCGATTGAGATCAATCGATGGTTTTGAGAACGATGGACTGTTGCGTCCTTCAATGTTGTCAAGTTCACATTTGAGCTAGGGACGGCGCGATGGAATTGGTGTTCTGGCAAGAAAGTATCAGCATGCACCAAGCTGGCTTGTTGGCAGAGGTCGCTTCCCAATCAAATGGAAGCGTTCTACTGGTAGTCTCACGAGAGACCGACCGAGAACGCCTATCACAGGGATGGAGTCAACGTTTACCGCAAGGTGTTGACCTGGAAGTTGCTCCGGACCCGGCAAGACTTCGTCAAATCGTAAAATCAAAGTCGCACTCAGACTGCTACCATGTATTTAGCGGGATCTGTGCCTACCCAATGGTTGAACAGGCGATGCAGCTAGTTCGCCCAACCGACGCAAAACTGTTTGTGTACACCGAACGTCCCGATCTTCGATCGAATAAACGACGACTCATCATTCCGCTGCGTGATCGATGGAGGGCGTGGTGCTGGCGACAACGGATTGACGGTATCCTGGCCATTGGTGAAGCAGCATCCCGCTATTATGAACGAGTGGGCTATCACAGTTCAAAAATCCACCAGTTTGGTTACTTTCCTCGCTGCGAAGCCACCGGTGAATGCAAAAATCGAGACAAGCATCTGCAATTGGTCTGCGTTGCTAGACAGGTAGAATTGAAACGCATCGACCTAGTACTGGAAGCCCTATCCGAAAACATTGATCACAACTGGCGTCTGACCGTCGTTGGTGATGGACCTCTACTACAACACAACAAGCAACTGGCTATCCAACTTGGCTTGAGCGACCGTATCAATTGGCTAGGTAGTGTTGCACACGACGACGTTTTGAGCACAATCCAGGCAAGCGATGTGTTGGTATTGGCTAGCAGCTATGACGGCTGGGGAGCGGTGATCAATGAAGCCATCGCAAATGGATTACGAGTTATCGCCAGCGATGCGTGTGGTGCCAGTAGCGCGATCCGTGAACAAGAATTTGCATCCGTATTTCCGGCAAATGATGGTAGAGCACTGACGGATCGACTGCGTTTCGAAATCGAACGCGGACGACAGTCTCACGAATCAAGAAATGCTATCCGGGATTGGTATGAAAAATCAATTTCCCCAAAGGCTGGCGCCCAATACCTGATCGAGTTATTGCGTGACCGACATGCGGTGGCGCCCTGGTTCATCACACGTGGTGGATCAAGCGATCCGGCTTGCTAAACAAACCGTTGTTTCAGCAACCATTGATCGCGATGATTCTTGATCCACCGAAATGTTTTGTGCTCAAGAATGTCAGATTGTGGACAGCACGTCAGCGGCCCAGCCAGAAACCTCGCCGCGGAAAACCTGTTTACGCGTCCGCTTTTGAAACAGTCGTATAGCTCTCGAAGAAAACACACCCATTGCCTGTGAGCTCCAAAACTCTCAGGACAGATGAATAGTGTAAAACCGATGCAAAGTGAACAGAATCAATATCGAAAAACAATCCTGTTCCATTTTTGGGTGACATGCCCCGCACTTGCAGCAATGGTAGTCCTACCAAGTGCGGCAGGTGTCGTGGCCTTTCTTGGACTGATCATTTGGGCCGCATCGAAATCTGGGCTTAGGCAGGCACAGGCACTGGGCTTGCAATTCTTGTTCATGAATGTCAATGGCGAGCTTTTCCACACGCCATCGTCCGGCGGCCTACATCATGCTTTGCCATTAGTCATATTGGCAAGATTGGTCTACGACCAACGTCTGCAGGTACAGTCGAGACTTTCGCCATTTGTTATCTCTCTGGCGGTGGTCGGCACTAGTTTGTTCTTCCACAGCTTATTTGCGAGTCTATTGCCAGCCGTTTCAATCCTGAAAGTGATTGGATTCACTTGCTACGGCATAGCGGTCGTGCTGACATTTGGAACTTGTCGCCGTGATGAGCTGGACGAAATCTCACGATGGTACAAAGGACTGGTCGGTTGTGTGATCCTGCTCAATGCACCGTTGATGTTTGTTTCGGTAGGACGAAGCGTCAACGGAACTGGTTTGAACGGAGTATTGTCCCACCCCAATTTACTAGGTGTCTTTCTGGGGATTAGTGTCGCTGCCTTGCTAGCCAACGCTCTCTCAGCCCGTACCTTACACCCAATCGGAATGATGGTGATTGGATTGGGACTGTTGGAACTTTTCTTTACCGAAGCGCGCGGCGGGATGATGAGCTTGGTCTTGTCGCTCGGGATCTGGTACGCCGCTGTAATCACAGGCAAGAGCAACACTCGTGCGGTCCGGATCGTTGGACGGGGTTTGCTTTTAGGCGTACTCGCACTCCCTGCAGTTTTCGCAACGTCAGCCACTCTTCGACAAGCAACGGAAAAATTTCTTTCCAAATCCGGTCGGACATCAGAACAAGGACTGGTTGCGAACTTCCGTCGATCACGTGGTGGAGCGATCGATTTTCACGCGAAAATTTTTAACCGCAACAAGATGTTCGGACAGGGATTTCAAGTTGTGAATTCAGGATCAAGAGCACTTCCCGAAGTCAAATACGATCCGATTTGGAAAACAATTCCTATCTCAGCAAGTGTTGAAAACGGTTTCATGTACACTTCGATCTTCGCTGAGCTCGGCGTTGTCGGCGTTGTTCCCGTACTGTTTTTGTTTGGCATTTTGACGATGCCGTTGGTTCGTTGCCGAGACAACCCTGCAAACGTTCTGTTATTGAGCGTCTTCTTCACCAACATGTCGGAGGCCGCATTCTTTTCACCTTCAGGGATCGGAGGCTGGGAGTGGCAAATGGTAGCTCTCTACATCGCCTCCTACATCCAATTGACTTCCGTCGTAGACCTGGATGAGGAAGCCGATAAACTCGATCAAGACACGATCGAAACCGCAGCCGACAACGGGGTACCGCAGCTAAGTTTTTAGCTAGTTTGCTGAAATCAAAAGATCTGAAAGGATCACAATTGCATGTCACTTTTAATTGACGCAACAAACATTAGCTCCGGAGGAGGAGGAGTTCTCCTTCGAACTTTGGTACAGCAAGACTTGGACGACGTGATTGTATTGTTGTCCGAGAATGCGGTACCAACGATCGAAGAACAGGTGAACTGCGATGACCGGTTTGTGGTCTGCAATCCCTGTAGCCCGCTGTCGCGCCAGCGAACAAAACTGCTGGACGAGCAACTTGAAAGCAGGAAATTTGATCGTGTGCTCTGCTTTGGCAATATCCCACCGCTGAAGCGATATCCAAACGTTGATGTTGTCACCTACTTTCAAAATGCCCACTTGCTGGCCTCACTGGACAATCGAACCAAATACAGCATCCGTGATCGCATACGCTATTCGATGTTGCGTCGCGCAGTTAAGAAGCTGAAGCAGAACACCGACTGGTGGGCGGTACAAACACCCGGCATCCAGATTGCCTTATCAAGTTCACTCGGTTTATCTGCAAGCACAGTGGAGGTGTTCCCGTTTTACGACGCAGATGCGTTGCATCGGGAATCGACCGGCAATCAGTCTACCCGAAAAGAACCTCATTCATTTGTCTATGTCAGCGATGCCCGACCACACAAGAATCACAAACGTCTGCTGACGGCGTGGCGGTCAATCGCGAAGGAGTTTTCAGACGCAAAGCTCTATCTGACGATTCAGAAGCCGAGCGCGCCGTGGGGCGAAGCTGCGAATGTGCACTACGTTGGCCCCCTTCCAAGTGAACATTGCAATCGCTTGGTGGCAAATTGTGAATTCGTGGTTTTTCCGTCGCTTTTGGAAACGTTGGGACTCGGGATTGTCGAGGGTGTGAGGTTAGGTTGCAAAGCGATCATCCCGAACGACTCGAACTTCACATTTATTGTCGAGCCGACTGACGTCTTTGATCCGATCGATACGAAGTCCATCGAGTCATCGATGCGACGTGTCTTGATGGGCGAAAGCTCATCAGCAAGTCAAGTGCTACTGCCAAATCGAATTGGCGAATTTAGAGACTGGTTGTTACGTTGAAACAGATTCTTCAAAACTTAGGTAGCGGCGAGACGCTGCTCGCGGAGGTTCCTTGCCCTCGGCGAAGTGGCGGTAGTGTGCTGATCCAAACTCGACAGACGTTGGTGTCTTTGGGCACCGAGAAAATGCTGGTCGACTTTGGACGCGGTGGATACCTTGCCAAAGCACGGTCGCAGCCCGATAAAGTCAAGCAGGTCTTACAGAAGGTCAAAACCGATGGCCTATGGACAACCATTGATGCGGTGAAAGCCAAACTGGACACGCCGATTCCGCTCGGCTACTGCAACGTCGGAGCAGTGGTGGAACAAGATGCCCATTCCGGATTTGCGATCGGTGATCGGGTTGTCAGCAACGGTCCCCATGCGGAAATGGTCAGCATCGGAGAAAATCTCGTCGCAAAGATTCCCGATGGTGTGAGCGATGAAACTGCCGCCTACACGGTCGTTGCAGCGATCGGATTACAAGGACTTCGCCTAGCACAACCGACTTTGGGCGAGCGCTTTGTTGTCTGCGGTCTTGGCCTAATCGGATTGCTGACCGTGCAAATGCTTCGGGCCAATGGTTGCGAAGTACTGGGCACCGACTTTGATCCTGAAAAGCTGAAACTTGCAGAAAAGTTCGGCGCGAAAACTTGCAACTTGGCTTCGGGTGAAGATCCAGTACGGACGGCTGAAAACTGGACTGACGGTATCGGTGTCGACGGGGTCATCATCACAGCTTCAACCAAGAGCGATGAAGTCGTTCACCAGGCGGCAACGATGTGCCGCAAACGCGGTCGTATTGTCCTGGTCGGTGTGGTGGGTTTAAATCTTCGTCGCGCTGACTTCTACGAGAAAGAACTGTCGTTTCAAGTTTCGTGTTCTTATGGGCCGGGACGCTATGACGCAAACTACGAAAAGCTTGGTTTGGATTATCCGATCGGCCATGTCCGTTGGACCGAGAAACGGAATTTTGAAGCGGTCCTAGCCATGATGAGCGACGGGCGAATCCAGACCGACGCGTTGACAACACATTGCTTCGACTTTGACAACGCCCTTCGAGGATACGAGGCCATTCACGAGAAGGGGGCCCTGGGCATCCTTCTAAAGTACAAAGAACAATCGCCACCTAAGCAGTCGTCCGTTACCCTAAACAATGAATCGACACTCGTAACTTCGCAGAAGTCCAGTTCGAATGCTGGTGTCGCGTTTATTGGCGCTGGCGGCTTCACCACACGAATGTTGCTGCCGCTGCTGCCACAAGACAATGTTGACCGCCGCTGGATCATCAGCAACACAGGCGTGTCTGCATCCTATGCGGCAAAGAAGTTTGGATTCCAGAATTGTGGCTCTGATGTCAAAACCGCATTGGACGACCCACAGGTCAATACGGTTTTCATCACGACATCGCACGCCAGTCATGCCGACTTGGTTTGCCAGTCTCTCGATGCGGGCAAACATGTCTTCGTTGAAAAGCCTCTCGCGCTGGATTCAGCAGGTTTGGAGCGCATCCGAGAAGCCATGCGGCGAGCACCTGGTCAGAAACTGATGGTCGGATTCAATCGCCGATTCTCCCCGCACACGCTCGAACTGAATTCGATGTTGAAGGGAAATCCTGGTCCGAAATCGATCGTATTGACCGTCAACGCTGGAGCGATTCCTGAGTCTCACTGGACACAGGATCCGATCGTTGGCGGAGGCAGGATCATCGGTGAGGCCTGCCACTTCATCGACTTGGCACGAGCGATTGCCAATGCTCCCATCCGAGACTGCACCGCAACGCCCCTCGGTGGTGGCGACGGAAGGCTTGGGGATTGTGCCTCGATTCAACTGAGTTTCGCAGATGGTTCCATCGCGACAGTGCACTATCTATCCAATGGCAATAAATCGTTCCCCAAAGAACGCGTGGAAGTTTTCTCCGCCGGTCAAGTTGTTGTCATTGACAACTTCCGAAAGACCTTTGGATTCGGAACTCGAAAGAAGCTTAAAACCAAGCGACAAGACAAGGGTCATCAGGCAGAATTGGTAGCGTTCTTGAAATCGGTCGCGACCCCCGACTATTGGCCCATCGAAGCAGAGACTCTTTTCGAAGTCACGGACGCTTCGTTCACGGCTGCTCGTCAAATCCGTGAACAGTTACAGAAGTTCTCCGGTCGCTCATAGCTCTGCAAATCGGTTCTCTCGGCATCGTAGCAGTTGTCTTCAGCTCATTGTTTCGCTTTCGTTTCCTCATTGAATCGTCGAACCAGTTGTGAAAATCGTATTCTTTACGCACTACTACACCCCTGAAGGCAACGCGCCTGCGTCGAGGACGTCGGAGCATTGCAAGCGATGGATTCGTGAGAACTCTGACGTCGATGTCACAGTCATCACCTGTGCTCCCAACGTTCCCGATGGCAAGGTCTATCCAGGGTATCGCAATCGACTGTGGCCGCAACGGGAATCGATTGATGGCGTAAATGTCATCCGAGTGTGGTCGTTCATCCGGCCCAATCTTGGGAAGACAGGATTGATCGTCAACTACGTCTCCTACCTCTTCACGGCTCTATTCGCATTCTTGTTTTTCGTCCGTCGGCCGTCCGCTATCGTCGCGACTACTCCACAGTTCTTTTGTGGAGTCGCGGGTATCTTGGCAGGCAAGCTAAAACGGGTTCCCGTTGTCCTTGAAGTTCGCGATATCTGGCCGGAGTCAATCGTGACGGTCGGTGCGATTCGGCGAGGCCTATTGATTCGGACGCTCGAACGCATTGAAAAGTGGATGTATCGAAGCGCCGATCATATCGTGACAGTCGGTCCCGGTTATCGTGATAACATCCTTTCCAAAGTCGACGTTCACAATCGAATCAGCACTGTCACCAATGGTGTCGATCCGGATCAGTTTGATCCTCAGCTTCGTGGTAGCGAATTCGCAAATAAATATGGCCTTGGTGATCGTTTTGTTTGCTCGTACATCGGAACTGTCGGACGCGCCCACGGCCTAGAGATCATCGTCAGAACGGCGGAGCGGTTTAGAGAAGCCAAACGGGATGATGTCGCGTTCATCATCGTCGGTGGTGGTGCTACGCTAGAGCAACTCCAGCAAACGATCGAAGACAAACAGCTCGGCGATTTGGTTAAGACAACCGGGCGACTGGATAAGTCAAAAATGCCTGACGCATTGGCAGCATCCGATGTTTGCTTGGTCCATTTGAGCAAAGTTGATCTCTTCGAACATGTGATCCCGTCGAAGATCTTTGAAACGATGGCGATGGAAAGGGGAATCATCATGGGCGTACGCGGGCGGGCCCGAGACATCGTCCTTGATGCGGCAAGCGGTGTCTCTTTGGAACCCGAAAACGATGCAGAGCTATTTGAAATCCTTCAGGGAATGACCGCTGACAAAGAATCGGTACGTTCGATGGGCCAGAGAGGTCGGCAATTCGTTGTCGAACACTTCAATCGCGATCACCTTGCGGCCGATATGCTGGAAATCGTCCGCAGAACAGCCGCAAAAGAAGTCTTCTGCCTACCAGATCGCAGCTGGGAACCTGTCGTCGATTCAAAGAACAACTCCGAATCGGTGACACTAAGCAATTCGTCACGATAAAGCCTGCGGATGAAATGTCACCTACAAAGCTGTCTCGTGTATTAGCCTTATTGCACTATCATCGTCCTCGCCAATTCTTGTGGCGGGGCTACAGGACTATACAACGCAAAGTCCGTCAAAAGCTTCCTTCCAATTGGGTCTATCAAGCTCCCAAAGGACCATCGAAATGGAAGCCAATGGCCCGTGAGGCCTTCCGCCAAATCGCTCTCCAAAGAGTTGACCTTTGGCCTGTCAGAAACGAACACGTCACCAAAATCGCCGAAGGTACGTTTTCTTTTCTGAACCATCAGCTTCAAATCGGAGCGATTGATTCGAATGGCAACATGACTGTCGATTGGTCACCAGAGTCGACTCGACTCTGGCGATTCCATCTACAATCACAAGAGTTTTTGCTCAAAGTCGCCGCCAATGAAGGACCAGAATTTGCCGCTCTCTTGATGCAATCATGGCTATCGCAGCCGGATCATCGTCACCCGATGAAAGATCCCGATGCATGGCATCCCTTTTGTATTTCAAGGCGACTTCCGGTTTGGCTTTGCGTCGATGCAATCCATGATGTTTCATCAATCATCGGCCCCGATTTCTTTGACTCCGTAGCAGGGCAAGTCCAATGGCTGCATAGGAACATGGAATGGGACCTGGGCGGCAATCATCTGCTCGAAAACTTGACCGCGTTATACATGGCAGGATGCTTCCTTGAACCGGTTGCACCACTCGACTTGCGAGGAATTGAACGTTGCTTGCTAGATCAACTTAAAATTCAAATCCTGCCATCGGGCGAGCACTACGAACGGACACCGACTTATCATACGTTGATGCTGGTCTGCGTATTGCAGTGCGTGGAAGCGGCTCGATTTGTCAAATCAGATGCGGAACTTCCGCTGGTCGAAATCGCAAACAAAATGGCTCGTTTTCTGGATTCGATCACGTCGCCTGATGATTCGATTCCGCTACTGGCAGACTCCGTTGTGGCAGAGACACCGGACTTGAAACAACTTCAGAATTGGTGTCATCGCCTGAACATTTTCGGCACCGAATGCTGCAAGACATCGGACTATTGGGTAATCAATCGCCCCGAGAAGCATCAGCTACTGTGCGACCTTGGCCCATTGGCGTGCGACCACTTGCCAGCCCACGGACATGCGGACCTCTTTCAAATTACCGCCTCGTTCTTCGGCCAACAGGGCATCGTCGATACGGGAAACTATCAATATGAACCGGGTGATATGCGGATGCGATGCCGCCGCACCGACGCTCACAACGTACTGCAGCTAGGGGAGCTTGAGCATTGTGACATCTGGTCTAGCTTTCGGATGGGACGCCGAGGGCATCCGATTGCACGCCACGAAGGCGAAACATCAACGACTCGCTGGGTTGCCACAGCCCATGATGCATTCTCAGGTCCTAGCGGACGAATCTTAATAGCGTATGCCAGTCAATGGACAATCCTCGATTGGTACTCCGCAGCGGATCGCCTACAGGACACAGTTCGGTCTCCTTTACACTGGCATCCGAGTTGGACTTTAGAAGCTTCCCAAGATTCGGCTACGTGGAAAGCTGATCATAAAAACGATTCTTACGGTACGATCACCATCGTCGGTGACGGTAGCAGCACGGCGCATATCGTTATTGAAGAAGGGATCTACTGCCCGGACTTCGGTGAACTGTTCGCGAATCAAGTTGCCACGCTGACCAGCAAGATGCAACAAGTTGGTTGGCTCCGCTGGCGCATCTTGCTGGACGAGAACGCCGAATTGATCGACGAATCGGTCGAGATCTCATCCGATGAGATCAACATCGCAAGCGAGAATGAAAACTTGCTTCAGCTGAACATCAAAGACGGACATCTGCTGTCCGCACAAATGGCTTAACAAATGTTGATTTTCGATTTTGGTCGCTTACAAAGTCAAAGGCGACAATAGAAAATCAATAGGCTGCTAAGCCAGCTTACGAAGCGACACCGCGTGTGTCGTATACGTGAGCGTGCACCTCTCATGCAGACGCACATGCCAAGGAAAGTCTCCTTCGGCAATTAGCTGCAGTCTGCCAAGCGCGTTTGGCGAACTCTGGTCAAGCAACTGACGCAAAATCGCGTCGCTGGCCCCTCTAAAATCGCCGCGTTGGGAATGGCCCCCAATCCAAGACTCGACTCCTGTCGCCGACTCGCTCCAATCGTAGGGGCAGGCGACGACTGCGGAAGCCCCGGCTTTGATTGATTGATCGATTGCCAATAGCAACTGCATTGGCGAGTGCACACAGTCGAGCAAGTTCATCGAAACGGCGGCTGAGAACGATGCAGGGTTAAACGGCAAAGCGGTGGCATCGCACGCCCAAAAGTCGACATGCTCGGTATTCCCAAGCTGGACCTCAAATGACCGCCGATCATAGACCATGCCAACTCGCCGACGCGAATAGTTCAGGACATTTGATCTGGTCAGTTGTGAAGCGATCTTCAGCATCGGAAAATGCAGGTCGATTCCGAGGACCGGTCGATTAAATCGCTTCGCCAGTTCGAAACTGCTACGACCTGCGCCACACCCAAGATCCAGTATCGGACCGCTGCCGGTCAGTTGAAAATCGGCAAGGTCAATGGCAGACGTCATCACCTGAATCATTGAACCTGAAGACAGGTCAGAACGATCTTCCACTGGATCAAATTCTGAGTAGTGATCCCAGAGATAGCTACTGAGTTGCTGTCGGTTAGAATTGAATGCTGATGAAGGTCCTGCACAATCACCCAGGATACTTTCGACATCCGCCCCCAAGTCCTCGCGCAAGCAGATGTTGTTCAAGTTGTTTGCGAGATACGTTCGCAAGTCTTGTAGGATGACAGGAATTGCATCGATGATCGGATACTCATGCCGACAAGACGCGTTGCTACATTCGAGACGCCCCTCGGTGACATGATTTCCTTCTTGTCTATCGATGCTGACGATTTTCAATGCAGCCGCAGAATCTTCGGTACGACAAACCGGACAAACCGGCTGCAATGCCTCAAATAGCTCCAACCTCATCGGGATCAGCCACCGATCAAAACGGTTGGTTCACAAGGCGGCAGAATCTTACCAACCGGACTTGGGATCGGAGCAACACAGCTTGTGTGTGAAGTCATATCGTTGGAACGGGCGGCGGGCATGCCTCCGATTAACACACTTGCGGAGCCTTTGGCGACCATCGCCGGCCCGCCCGGCACACAACTCGGCAGCATGCATGGTGTTGTCGTGTCAGTCACCCTTGCCGCCGGCTTTCCACCAATCATCACGTTCGGAGCCCCTTTGATGATGGTCACCGGAACGGCCGGATGCGCAACCGGAGTCGGCACGGGGGCGGCCGGGTGGATGGGCGCGTGGCAGTGTGGCGCGTCTTGTTTCGCCATATCGCCCATGCGAGCTGCGGGTTGTCCCATCGTTTGATCTTCCTTCAGGGTGCGTTTCTTTCTGTCTACTTTATCGTCAAAGATGACTCAAGACCAAGCCCGCTAGCCCGTTCGACCGATCAGTTCGACAAGATGAAACCCATGTTGGGTTTGAATGGGCCCATAGATCCCACCCGGTTCCGCTTGCACGATGACGGCGTCAATTTCAGGAGGCAGATGTCCGGCACCAATTCCCTTCAATTCGCCTCCCTGACAAGCAGTCGGACATGTCGAGTACATTTGGGCTAATTGTCCAAAGTCGGCTCCGTCTTGCCAAAGCTGCATGATCTCCCGAGCCTGCTGCTCGGAAGCGACCTGGATATGCTTGGCGTCGTATCGCATCGTTGACTGTCCTTACTGACCTGCGACGCAGAAGATATTTGGGCAGCTAACATCGCCAATCATCGGAGTTTCGGCTGCGGCTTCAAAGGTTCCAGCCATGGAACCGGCCAAACTAAGGCTATCCATTCCTGGGATCGCTGGCGGCGAAATTTCCGCGACCACTGACGCCGCAGCACCTGCTCCGGCGGATAATTCCGCACTTGCTGAAATGGCCGCTGCTAACATGGCGGTGACTTCTGCGCTGGCCATCAATTCTGCTGAAAACGAAGCAGTCGCTTCGATAGCAGCCGAAATTGCTGCGGAAACATTTGCGGCAGTCGCATCGAGGCTCGGCATGGACGCTTCGCCACCGCCAGAGGCTTCTGACACTAAAGCGAAATCACTTAGCCCAGCACTGATTTCACCCATTTCACCCTGGCTAAGTTCCAGTGGCGGGACGCTTAGACCAGCTGTCGCCTCGATGGTCGCTGCAAACTCGCCAGGCGAGCTGATATCCATTCCCAGAGCGACCGCCGCATTGACCGCCCGGGCGGCCAATGCGATCTGAGTTGCCATCTCCAAGGAAACGGTCCCGGCCACCGATGCTGTAAGGCTAGCGGCGGCTTCGATTGCAGCCGCAAAGCTCGCTTCGATCGCGGCCGCAATTTCGCCCGGTGAAAGACTTGGTGCGGCCAAATCGATTCCAAGAGATTGCTGTATCGATCCGCCAAGTGCTAGCGCCGCAGGTAGGTTCCCGGTGGGCGCCACCGCTGCCGCACTGGACTCGCCGAGTCCGCTTAGCGTCGGTGCTGCAATGTTAAGTGAACCTGCCGCCAAAGAGAGCTGAGCTTCTGCGTTTGGCGCGGTTAGGTTCAATCCTAGATCGCTACTCGCTTGAGCCATCGCTTCCAAGGCCAGGACTGCTTCGATCGAAACAGGAGGGAATTCGGCGTTAAGGACTGCATCAAGCGCCCCCGACAAAGCTGCTTGTGCAACGGCGTTAATCGCCGCAGCCGCACTCGCCATCGCAGCCAAGTCCCCAGCCCCGGCAGGAAGCGGCGGCATGGCGACGGCTGGGAACGATGCTGACTGAACGGCAACGTTCATCGCGGCAACTTTGGGAAGGCAAATGCAGCGCATTGATATTCACTCAAATCCGTTCGAATGATCAATCGAAAGCATACGAGAACTCGCCGTTGTCAATTTTGACGTGGACGCGTTGGATCGGTTTGCCTTCCATCATTCGAGTTAAGAACTCGCTGCTGATGTTTGGCAGAACGGTGTTGGTCAGAATCGCATCAATCATCCGACCGCCGCTATCGAGTTCGGTGCAACGACTCGCGATCAAATCAATCACATCGTCATCGTAAGTGAATGGCAGATCGTGATTCTTTTGGATCCGTTTTTCGATGCGGCTGAGTTGCAACTTGGTGATCGCGCTGATCATTTCATCGTTCAGCGGGAAGTACGGAATCGTTACGATACGGCCCAGCAATGCCGGTGGGAAGACTTTCAACAACTCTGGACGCAACGCTTTCGCCAACCCTTCTGCTTCCGGCATCAGCTCAGGATCTTTGCAAAGATTCATCGTTAGATCGGTGCCAGCGTTGGTGGTCAACAGGATCAGTGTGTTTTTGAAATCGATCACACGCCCTTCGCCATCTTCCATCCATCCCTTGTCGAAGACCTGGAAAAAAATTTCGTGGACGTCATGGTGAGCTTTTTCGACTTCGTCCAGCAAAACGACGCTATAGGGACGGCGCCGGACCGCTTCGGTCAACACACCGCCTTCGCCGTAACCGACATAGCCGGGAGGGGCACCTTTGAGTGTGCTGACGGTATGAGCTTCTTGAAATTCGCTCATGTTGATCGTGATCACATTTTGTTCGCCGCCATAAAGTGCTTCGGCAAGCGCCAACGCGGTTTCTGTCTTTCCGACTCCGGATGGGCCGGCAAGCATGAACACACCGATTGGCTTGTTGGGATTATCCAAGCTTGCTCGTGACGTTTGAATACGACGTGCGATCATCTCCAACGCGTGGCGTTGCCCGATAATGCGGTCGTTCAAAATGTTTGCCAAATTCAACACCGTGGCAACTTCGTCTTTCACCATTCGGCCGACAGGAATGCCGGTCCAATCGCCAACGACCGATGCGACAGCTTGTTCGTCAACGGTCGGCAAGATCAATGGTGTTTCGCCTTGCAGTTCATGGAGCTTTGTCTGCAACGACTTCAGTTCTTGCAGCAATGTTTTTCGATCTTCTTCACTGGCGGGCTCGGCAGCCGATTCGCCAGCCGAATCACCTGATTGCGAAGCGACGTTTTCGGCCTCCGCATCGGCAGCCTTTTCCAAACGGCTGTTCGTGCCTTCAACTTTTCCGCTGTTGCCACGAAGCTTCGCGCGAATGCCCAGAATTTGCTCGACTAAGTCTTTCTCTTCGTTCCAACGAGCCTCTAGTTTTTCCAGACGGGCTTCTTCTTCTTTCAGTTCTGCCTCCGCCGTTGCCTGACGGTCGCTGGTATCAACGCCAACCAAATTTTCATCGGCGATGATGCCCAATACAGTCTTAAGTGCTTCGATTCGCTTGCGGCAATCATCAACTTCGGCGGGCACGGCATGCTGGCTGATCGCGACACGTGCGGCAGCGGTATCGAGCAAGCTGACGCATTTGTCCGGCAGCTGCCGAGCGGGGATATATCGATGCGAAAGACGAACGGCCGCTTCGAGTGCTTCGTCAAGAACCTTGACTTTGTGATGCTGCTCCAGAGTCGATGCCATGCCACGCATCATCAGGATTGCACGCTCCTCGCTGGGCTCTTCGACCTGGACGACTTGGAACCGCCGCGTTAGTGCGGGGTCTTTTTCGATGTGCTTTTTGTATTCGGCCCACGTCGTTGCAGCGACGGTTCGCAGGGTACCACGCGCAAGCGCCGGCTTCAGTAGGTTCGCCGCGTCGCCGGTACCTTCGGCACCACCAGCACCGACCAAGGTATGAGCTTCGTCGATGAAAAGAATGATCGGTTTTTCCGATGCTTGGACTTCTTCGATAACTTGTTTGAGGCGATTTTCGAACTCGCCTTTCATGCTTGCACCAGCTTGCAGCAGACCGACATCAAGCGATCGCAGTGAAACATCTTGCAGCGGCGGCGGCACATCACCGGCGGCAATCTTCAATGCAAAGCCTTCGACAACTGCGGTTTTACCAACGCCCGCTTCACCGGTCAGGATGGGATTGTTTTGACGCCTTCGCATCAGGATGTCGATGATCTGACGAATCTCTTCGTCTCGTCCAACAATCGGGTCGATCTTGCCTTGGCGGGCATTTTCGGTGAGGTCGACGGTAAAGCGTTTGAGCGCTTCTTGCTTGCCCATGGCTGCTGGTGGCATCGCCCCACTGGCCTCACCAGGAACAGCTCCGCCGCCGACTTGGAAACCGTCGGTCGCTCCCAGATTTTCTTCCGGTGAGCCGCTGACCACTTCGTCGAATCGGTCAGTCAGAGTATCCAGCTTGATCTTGTCAAACTCTTCGGAGATCGAGACCAATGCGTTCTTCAGCGATCGGGTCTTCAGAATTCCGACAATCAAATGCCCGGTTCGGACTTGCGATTCGCCGAACATCAACGTGCCATAAACCCAACCGCGTTCGACAGACTCTTCGATGTGTGACGAGAGGTCAGAAATCGACGTCGAACCGCGAGGCAGCTTTTCCAAGGCGTTTGTCAGATCTTTTACCAGACGCGAAGGATTGATGTTGAACTGTTTGACAATGCAGTGCAAGTCAGAGTTTTCTAGCTGCAAGATCTGGTTGATCCAGTGGACCAATTCGACGTACGGGTTACCACGCATTTTGCAAAACACGGTGGCACTCTCGATGGACTTGTAGCCAACGCTGTTTAGCTTTCCGAAAAGTGAAGTTCGGCTGATGTCGGACACGTTCGATTCCTTCGCGGTTGCGATGTTTTGTCTAAAGGGTGATTAAAAGATCATCGGGATCGTGTGTGACCCCTTCGTTATCAAGCCACATGGTTTCACCGAGTTGAGCGTGCCCGAGCTGCCATGATGGTGTGTCTTCTTGACGAAGAATTAGATTCAAATCCCAAGCAAGTTCTTCGCCGATGTAGTTTTTGACCAAATCTGAAAGCCGGTCCAAGCTGCGTCCTTCCGGCAGCATTCTGATGAAGTCTTCCCAACGGACCGGTCCGATCTTGATTCGAAATTTTTGTTGGCATTGCCAAACATCCGGGCCGACCGTGCAAGCGACTCCCAAAGTCGAGGAGTTCTCGTCGCCGCCAAGTTGGAACTGATAATCGTTCGGGATTTGCGTCCATTCGCCAACGAATTCTTGGATCTTGCAGGGCAACTGAAAGAAGTCGCCAATCATGTCCTGAAGAGCTTCCGGATTCTTTGCTTGGCACGCGAAACGACCGGCGTAAAACAGCTTTGCCAAATCAGGAAATTCATCACGCTGTTGAAGCGACTGCATCCCCGTGCCCATCAACGATGCCACGAAAACTTGAAACCTATCGTCGTCGGGGCGATCGAATTGCGATGTCGGTTGGGCGTCCGCATGTGCTCGATAAAACAACGACAGCATGCGGTGGTGGAACACGTCTAGGAACGCGGCAAAGGTCGGGTCGTCGTGATGCCGCAAGCGATCGCGAACATATTCCGTCAGGTGCAAAGGCAACGCACCGTTGGGGCCACAAAGGCCAAAGAACCGAACGGCCATCCGGTGAAAGTCACCTTGTTCGCTAGCACTGAATTTCGAAAGCGAAGCCGGTGCGAAAGCCAATGAAGGCTCTTGAGTCAAACGAACCTTGTCGTCCGATAGGCGTACGGAATGACCATACCGAGGTGCGTCTGCGAACACGCACTCGAGCAATCGCATCGCATGATAAAAATCAAAGCGATACGGTGATTCGGTCATTTTTTGCAGCGTCACTTCTAAAGCGTGTGACGCCGTCCCATCCTCGCGGGCCATCGCATTACCTCACCGCGCTCGGTTGTTCTAAAAACCGTCTCGGTAAATGAGTTGATCGATACGTACTTCGCAAAAAACTGATTCAACACCGAAGCCATCAAAAACGCGCCGGTGCCTTCGAATCCAGACTCGTCAATGTTCAGCGTGATCTCGGTTCCGCGTGCAAAACTAAGTGGACCATCGGTCGAAATGGGACGAGTGACCGGCTTTGATTCGACAGATCGAACCGCATCGACCTGTTTGTTGACAAGAACGTTGTTGACATCGGAGTACAACGAAAGCAGTTCACGCAGTGCGCTGGCACTGCCGTCAGTGTTGGTCAACGAGAGATAGTTCAGCGACAAATGGCTGATCAAACGCCACGTGGTCTGACCGTTCTCATAGCTTCGCGAAGGCTCAGGCTTCGTCGGACCGGCGAGGCAACGTACCGCCTTTACCGGTGCGCTGATTTCCAGTGTAAAGTCTGTCTCGCCCACCCCAACCGGCATCTGCAACGGCAAATCGCGGTTGGTACAGATCGTATCAATCCCCAGTTGCCTGAGCTGATGTGAATACGGAGCTTCATTGGCGTCGACCAGCGAGATAAACGTTTCGCTGCCGACATAGCTGGACCGAGGCCCATACTGCCGGTGTTTTGCCGAAAGCACTCGAGGGCGGCGAATCACAGAATAGAACGCCCGTTTCTGTTGATCCGCAGCAACATCGTTCAACTGATAAAACGGTTTGAACTCCTGTTCCCGATCATTGTTGTTGCCGTAACCACGGACGTCTTTGACCGAGTAGACTTCGAAGTCAATCGGACGGGTTCGATCAGGAAGGACTTGGTATTGCGAAAACCGTTCGCTTAGATGAATCCTATCAGCTCGTTTTTCAAACAGATTGATTGCCGGCGAGCAGTGTAGTGCAAAGTGTGACTCGTCGACGCGATTGGTAAGCCGTGGATCGCGACGATTCAGTAAGATCGCGATTTCAATCGCTTGATCATCGCACTTTCCAAAGCTTTCCTTCAGGTGACAAAGGTTCGCAAACATGAACCTTTGCGGGAACGCAAAGTATTCTTGCAGTAGCCGGTAACCGCTAAACGATCGCGGCCCGCTGGGTATCAAAGCGTTTTCGTCTTCAAACCCGAGCGGTTGCACATTGCTTTTGCCATGTCTAACAGTCCAAGGTGATTTTGAACCGGCCGGACGAAAAGCGATGCCAACGACGTTCGACATCAGCTGTTCGTACAAACGCATCGGAACGTCAGAGCTTCCGCGAATAAACAGTGGCAGAGATTCGATTGACAACTGATTGATGTTCAAGCCCGCAGTCGCGTCGAAGCGGAATACCAAAGCGGCTTTTACAGACGGATCGTCCGGTAAACCGAGCGTTGCGTTGTCGCGTGAAAAATAATCTGCCTTTGAGAACTTCAACGGCCACAGCTTCACCGAGTGCGCCGTTCGAAAGGTGCAGCGAGTCTGTTCGCCTTTGCCCAGCAGACTTTGTAATGTTGTGCCGCGAGCGATTTCGAAGCCATCGACCAACGCACCTTCGGTCAAGTCAGGTTGAAAGTTAACGACCGTCATCGACGGCTGAGGTGCCAAGTAGTGCGGGCAAACCATTTCCAGCAGGTGCTGAGTAAACCGCGGAAATTCGGCGTCAAGCTTTAGCTGAATACGCGCCGCCAATAGCGCGAATCCTTCGAACAATCGTTCGACGTAGGGGTCAGCGCACTCAAAGTCATCGATCCCAAGTCGACTGGCGATCTTGGGATATTCCGCAGCGAATTCGGCCCCCGATTCGCGGACAAATTGCAATTCTTGGTTGTAGTACGTCAGTAGGCGTGGATCCATGATGTGGCTTCCTTACACCTCGTGAATGTTGACGTCGCCGGTTTCCAAATCCAGCTCCGATCGCAAATACAATCGTTCGGGATAAGGACGCGCCCAGAGCTCGCCTTCGATTTCAAAGGTCAGCGAACTCGTAAGCGGATTTTCCGGATCCTTCTTGCCGCGGACTTCCAGGGTTTCGGCAAGAATCCGAGGCTCGAAATCTAGAATTGCTTGGCGAAGTGCTTGCTGGACGTCTTCAACGTGCAAGCCCGACACCGTTTTTCCGGTCAAGTCAGGAATCCCGTAGTTGATCACGGAACGACGGACTTCCTTATATTCAGACAAGTCTTCTGCGGCAGCCAGATGGCAGGTGTTTAAAAGCCACGCGAGATCGCGCAGAACAGCTGCACGCAAACGATGAATCGAGAAAACACGCTTGTCACGCGCTTCTTGATTCTGATTCGGTTGCTCGTCTGTTAGCCGATCCAGCAGCGACGGAAACAACTGTTCTTGGGAACTTAGGTCAGCCATCAGTCGGCCACCGAATCAGAAGAGACCGCTTCGGTCGGCTCAGCTTCTGCTGAAGGATGCTCCGGAACTTCGTTCACACTGATTTTCCGAATCTCCATCAACGCCAGTTCACTTGAATCGGTGACCAACATTCGCTGACCTTTACCAACGTAAAAATCTTCGATGGACGCGTCCGCTTGTTCCCACTGTGTTTGTCGGGCCAAACGGATCGACGGATCTTGATCAAGGTGTGAACCAGGATATCGCGTCGGGATCATCCCGAACGCCTCGCCACCACCAGCCAAAACGAAATGAGCTGGCAACCAAACAAAGTCTCGCAGATCCGAGGGCGTTTCGAGATCGATCTGTGCGATACGGTTGAATGGCACCCAGTAGTACTGTCCATTCATCAGAACTTCTAACACCGGACCGAGCCGTGGGTCAGCATCAGCGATCCACTCAAACGGCTGGCTCTCTTCGTTCGACAAGACAATATTCCCGGAGGTTGTCGGAGCCAACTCGAACGCTTCAGCGCGCAATTGTTGTGCTTGCTGATGTTGACCCTTCGCGGAATGTTTCAACGCTTCGATCAAAAGCGCAAGCCAACGATCTGGTTCACCCAGAATCAATGGCGAAGTCTCACCGGCGAAGACACGATGGCGAAAGACCTCGCAGCGGATCGCTTCACGATAGGCCTGAACCATGGCAAGATTGCTGGCTTCCAACTGGCCGCAGACTTCCAATTGGTTCAGCGAGCTTTCCCACTTCCCCAGAACCGCCAGCATCTGAAACAGGAAAATCCGATACTTGCTTTCCGACGGATCTTTCTGAACCCGTTGTTTCAACTCGGCGAAGGCTTCGTCCAACTTACCTTCGCGCAAAAGATCTTCAGCCAGCATTGAATCAATTCCAGGATTTGGACAGCCTGACTGATCATCCGCTTGTGCGATCGCACACAATGCTGACTCGCGGAGCACCCCCGTGCTCACCGTTCAGAAAGGCAATTTAAGAGAAAGGAAAGATCGGTTTTCTTTTCCTCCGTGATCGCATCGATGGGTTTGGATGCGATCACGGAGAAAAAGGCGACGACGTGGTATGGTCGATACCACATCGTCGCATTAAAGATGCCGGATCCGAAGTCACTCTGTGATCCGGCAAATGTCTTATCGCGAACCGAGCTTACAGTTGCTTGTTCGCTGCGATGTCCCAAGTGAATTCCTTTTCAGGTCCACCCGAGCCATCTTTCTTCTGTGCCTTGTAGCTAACTTTGACTTGGCGGAAGTTAAGCGTGACGTTTTCTGTCAGGCGATCTTCGCCACCCGAGCCGCCGGTCGAAAGGCTGGTGACCAAGACATCTTTCATATCGATGATCAAATATTCCAACGGATTCTTGCCGGCTTTACGCACGGTCAATTTTGCCGATGGGAAGTGGTCGCCATTGGCGCAATAAATCATCAAGATCGGAGATGCAGTATCGATCCACTTCGTCAGCGAGATATCTTGGAAGCTCGCTTTGCCGGCACCGCCACCAGAACCGGTGTGGAACGAACCGCTTTGGGACATTCCCCAGCTCCACGCGAGCACGTCAATTTCGTTTGTGTGCACGCTGTCTTGCGATTCACCCTGGATTTCGCCTTTGATATCCAGAAACATATCAACAGCCATGGTCGTTTTCCTTTATGCAGTTTTTTGTTGGATTCAGTTAATAATCGCAAGGCCGTCGCCTTGCGGGTCGGTTTGGCAGATAGGTTGACCCGTTGAGATCAACCCCCCCCCTTCGCCGATGGCAGTTTGGATACCAGGCGGAGCGAAACTGAAAGGCCTTCCAGTTGGTAGTGTGGCCGCAGGAAGAACTTACTGGTGTAGTACCCTGGGTTCCCTTCGACTTCTTCAACAACCACTTCAGCGTCAGCCAATGGCTTGCGTGCTTTGGTTTCTTCGCTCGAAGTGCCTGGGTTTCCGTCGACGTACTGGTTGATCCAATCTTGGAGCCAAACCTGCATGTCTTTGCGTTCTTTGAAGCTTCCGATTTTGTCACGCACGATGCACTTCAGGTAATGAGCGAAGCGGCAGGTCGCGAACAGATAGGGAAGCCGAGCGCTTAGGTTTGCATTGGCCGTAGCATCGGGATCGTCATATTCGGCGGGAGCGTGCAGTGATTGAGCACCGATGAAGGCAGCAAAATCAGAGTTTTTCTTGTGGATCAATGGCATGAAGCCATTTTTTGCAAGCTCCGCTTCACGGCGATCGCTAATCGCGATTTCCGTTGGGCACTTCATATCCACGCCACCGTCATCGGTTGGGAACGTATGGCATGGCAGGTTCTCGACAGCACCACCGGACTCGATGCCGCGAATTCGCGAGCACCAGCCGTACATCTTGAACGATCGCGTGATGTTGGTCGCCATCGCGTAGGCGGCGTTTGCCCAGCAATAGTTTTCGCTGTTGGCCGATTCGGTGTCTTCTTCAAACGCGAATTCATCAACAGGATCCGTCGCCGCACCGTAAGGCAAACGCGACAGGAACTTTGGCATTGCCAATCCGATGTACTTCGAATCTTCCGACTCACGAAGCGAACGCCATGGGGCGTATTCAGGAGTCTGGAAAATCTTCGTCAAGTCACGCGGATTGGTCAGCTCTTGCCAGCTGTCCATCTGCATCACCGATGGTGCAACACCCGCGATGAAAGGCGAGTGGCAGGCAGCGGAAACTTTAGCCATTTCACCTAGCAGTTCGACATCTGGCGGGCTGTGATCGAAGTGATAATCACCAACCAAGCAGCCGTAAGGCTCGCCACCAAATTGTCCGTACTCTTCTTCGTACATCTTCTTGAAGATCGGACTTTGGTCCCATGCGGTCCCTTTGAATTTCTTCAGCGTCTTGTGCAGCTCTTTCTTGCTGATGTTCATGACGCGGATTTTCAGCATCTCATCGGTCTCGGTATTGTTGACCAAGTGATGCAGACCACGCCAAGCACCTTCCAACTTCTGATAGTCACCGTGGTGCAAGATCAGGTTGATTTGTTCGCTTAGCTTGGAATCAATTTGCGCGATGATCGCTTCGATCGACTTCAGTGCGTCGTCGGAGATCAGCGATGTTTGTGCGAGAGCTTGTTCGGCAAGCGTTTGGACTGCGGATTGGACCGCTTCTTTTGCCTGATCGCTTTTGGGACGAAACTCTTTTTCCAGTAGCGATGAAAACTCGTCTTTGGTGACGGTAGCGCCAGCTGAAGCGGATGCGGATGATTCGGCAGAACTCATTTCTCGATTACTCCTCGGTAGCAGGTGTTTCGGCGGAGTCAGCATCAGCGTTTGGAGCTGCGCTTAGTGATTGAAGAAGCGCGGGGTCTTGCAAGACCTTGTTCAACAACGCTTCCGCGCCATCTTTGCCGTCCATATAGGTCAGCAAGTTTGCAAGTTGTTCACGAGCTTGAAGCAGCTTGTTCAACGAATCAACTTTGCGAGCGATCGCTGCGGGCGAAAAGTCGTCCATGCTTTCGAAGGTCAGATCGACCGCCATGTTTCCTTCACCGGTCAAGGTATTGGGAACTTGGAAAGCAACGCGTGGCTTCATCGACTTTAGACGATCGTCAAAGTTATCGACATCGATTTCCAAAGCTTTACGCTCCGAAACCGGTGCCAACGGTTCTTCGGGTTTGCCGGATAGCTCAGCCAAAACGCCCATCACGAATGGGAGCTGAACTTTCTTTTCCGCACCATAAACTTCGACATCGTATTCGATCTGTACCCGAGGAGCTCGATTCCTCGCGATAAACTTCTGGGCGCTAGAGTTAGCCATGAGTGACTCCTACGGGAATATTTTACGGTGCCTGAGAACACCGCGACAATAGAATGTTTTTTACCAGCTGTCGTCGCTTGACGATTCTGAACTTGAATTGGACTCTGATGTATCACTTGGTACAGAAGCAACGCCGCCACTCAATGCTTCGGCTTGGGAAACCGCGTCCGGGGCCACATCGCGAAGGATGTCAAGAAAGCTTGCCGATGAAAGACGCTGAGCACGTCGAATCAACAGAGGCAGCGGACTAGAGGGCTCATTGGTTTCGTAGTAATCACACACGTCCGCCAAGGCTTGAATCGCTTGTTGACGTGTCGCGATCTTTCCACCAACGTAACCCATTGGACTCGCTGCTACCGCACCGGTCTGACTGACGGCGCCGGTTGCGACACCATCGTCTGATCCAGCGGCTTCGTCTGCTTCGGTCGGCTCCGGCTCGATTCCAACGCCACGGCGTTTTAGCTGTCCGGCAACGAGTTGATTGATTTCGTTAAGAAGGTTCCGTGGTGACGCGAGGCTAACAGCAAGGTTCACACCAACGTGCTCGGTAACCTGACGCTCAATTTCCGCCAGGTGCTCGGCAGCCAATCGGGTTGCTTCTTCGGTCGCTTGGATATCCTCAACAGCGGCATCCGTGAAAGCAGCGTCGATCGTTGCTGGCGAAGGGCCCTTGGGCTCATCCGATGCTTCGGACTGCGAACCGCTCGACCAATCGTCGTCGTCTTGTTTGGGTGCCGGCTTCGAGGCAGCCTCGGCCGCTTCGCGGGACTTTTCGATATCACGAAAGCTGAAACGCCCCACCGCTCTCGACGAAACGATCGGGGCTTCGCGAATTTCACGTAGTGTCGTGTCGTCGTCGCAAAGTGTGATTAGCGTGTTCGTGCGATAGGTCGGATCGTTGTCATCGTCGGCATCCAATTCTGGGTGGACCGTATCCCAAAACGTTTCGACATACTTGCGCAACAGATGAAGGCAGCGTTCAAATCCGACAAAACCTTCCTGGTGAAGTGTCGCTCGCGCCAGCAGCACGACAACTCGCATATCTTTGGTGCGTTCAAGCAAGCTTTCTGCGCGACGTTTGACGTCTTTCCAGTCCGGCTCTTCAGCCGCAACAATCGTGTTTCCGTACTGCTGTTCCGGCTTCGCTTGCGCGGCGCGATCCATTTCGCCGAAGTCAGCGTCGTACTCCAAGTCCGGTCCGCACGGTTCATCGTCGGATAAGGGTTGAAGCAGTTTGTCGAGGTCCGTCAGGTCCATAGGGCCAATCGCTTGAGTTGTGGCATGTCCTCGCAGTGCAACTTGCATCAATGCGAAGATCATGACCACGTTTGGGTGACACAATCATCAGGGCAGCTAGCAACGACTCTTTCGAAGGGTCTTCGGAACTGTAAACCACTCCTTATATCAACGCGTCCAACTGCGCCGAAGTCTTTGGGGCCTAATCAAGCCATCCGACAGACTGGACGGGATGTTCAGTTTCTAACGATGGTGCCGCGCATATTGCGGCAATAGGCCAAGGTTTCTTGAGCCAAATTTGCGGGAATGTGTTGAGCGATCAACGAACTTAGATTAGCAGAATCTGAATCGTGCGTGTCAACGGTACCGGTTTCAGTTTCATTGTCCAGCAATGTTCAAAACTTACCGATCGGTCTCGAAATCACGCCGATACCACCAGCGTTAGTGGTGGTTAAATGAAGAGATGTGCGGGTGTGCAGATTCGAGGAAACCATGGAAGCAAGTTCAACAACAAGTCGACGCGAACGTCTCGTTAGCGCATTCATCGTCGCTGCGGTGGCAGCTCTTGTCACCAGTTTTTTTTTGCGCCCCGATTCTCTGTGTGGAACAGCTATTTCGTCCCTGAAGTTGACCGAGCACACGACACACTGCGCCAAGTTGCCGATCCCTGGTTAACAATCAACAACAGCAACAGCCGCGTAATCCAGTGGCGGCTTCTGTTCCCGCTGATCGGCAACCTTTTACACCTCCGCGATTGGCAGTTCCTGTGCTTGCCGCTGCTCGGCTGCTTTCTGACGTTGGCCTACTTCGCGAACACCATGCTGCATCGCGGTGCAGAGAAACTAACGGTGCTTTTGGCGACAACGCTTTTCGCCATGCTGCCCTGGTACTTTGTTTCGACTGGCTGGCTTGCCTACTTTGACAGCTGGCTCGTCCTGGGACTATTGATCACAACCTTTGACCAAAGGCTTTGGCTGATCGCTATCGCCTGCATCGCTACGCCCTGGGTCGACGAACGATTCACACTCGCTTTGCCTATGGTCTTGGCCGTCCGAGCGATCGAACGGCAACCGACCCAAGAAGGCGGCGAAAGCATCATGCGAACGCTGGTATTAATCGCATCAACTGGAGCGATCTATCCGATCATTCGGATCGCTTCGCTCACATTCGGAGCAGACAACGTCGCGGGTGCCTACACGACTGAGCACACGTCGGCCATACGCCAAATCCCCGCAGCTGTTTTCCTTTCAGGTTTATGGCAAGGGTATCGAATCGTATGGATCTTTGCTGCTGTATTCCTTATCCAGAGGCGGCAGTCGGCGCCACGAACGCTCTGGTGGATCACTCTGGCAACAACCTTGCTGACATCGCTTGCTGCACTGTTGATCGCCGGTGACATGCACCGCAGCCTAGAGATGCTTACACCAATCGTGGCTGCTGGAATCCTGGGAGTTCAAAGGTTTGATCAGAAGAAACGCGTTGGACTTCTATCAGCTTGCCTATTGTTATCGATCATCCTGCCGGCGTCGCATCGACTATGGTTTGAGAACTACCCGATCTCGCGGCTGACGTCAGAGCTCCGGCGACAGCCACCTACCAATGCGGAGATCATCAACATGGGCATGGCCCGCGCTAGCCAAATGCTTGACCAAGGTGATGCTGCAGGGGCTACATTGATCGCGGCCGAGCTGATCGAACGTAGTGAAGAGCCATACTCAGCATTGCTGTTTCGTGCGAACCTATTCGCGGCCTTGGAGAAATACGACTTGGCGATCGCCGACCTGGACCATGCGATCGAGCTAGATCCAGTGATGCCCGATGGACACTTTGCCAAGGCAATGCTGCTGGTAAAGACCAAACGATTTGCGGAGGCCATCAGCGAACTGCAGCGGGCCATTGAACTCGGCGGCCCAGCTTGGCCGGGTTACCGTGATTGCCAAGCGGCCATCGAAGTGTTGCAGCAACGCTGATTGGTGCTGATTACAGACCGATCTGACGGATCGGACAGATTGGACCGATCCTGAATTAGACAGATCTGACCGATCGGTCGGATCAAGAATCGGTCGGATCTGTCAAATCAGTCCGATCGGTCTGTAGCTAGCCCAGCGGCGGCTAGCTGTGCGTGAAGCCGGAAATTTTGCCCAGCTGCAGAGCTGATTGCAGCTTTGGATCGCCGACCGATTCGACGGATCGGACAAATTGGACCGATCCTTCATTGGACGGATCGGACTGATCGGTCGGATCAAGAATCGGTCAGATACGACAAATCAGTCCGATCGGTCTGACGTTAACCCAGCAGCGGTTAGCTGTGCGTGCCGCTGGACAGTTCGCCCAGCTGCTGAGCTGATTGCAGCTCTGGATCGCCGACCGAACCGACCGATTCGACGGATCGGACAGATTGGACCGATCCTGAATTAGACCGATCTGACTGATCGGTCAGATAAAGAATCCGTCCAATCTGTCAAATCAGTCCGATCGGTCTGCTTCCGATCGGCGCATAAAAAAAGCCCTTTGGTTGAATCAACCAAAGGGCTTTTAAAAAAATGGCGAGACCTACTTTCACGCTGGTGTGCACTATCATCGGCTCGGAAAGCTTAACTACTGTGTTCGGGATGGGAACAGGTGGGACCTTTCCGATATGGTCGCCAAAAGACGGCATGAGAGATATTTCACCCAGCATGCCGCCGGTTGTTTGGTAATGGCAGTCCTTGCGGGACTAGCGGTTGAATCCGAAGCTACCATGACAGAATCATGAGTGCGGGATATCGATGGCCAATCCTTCGTCCGTTAGTACCGGTTAGCTTAACACGTTACCGTGCTTACACATCCGGCCTATCAACCAGGTCGTC